>JBFZBA010000055.1:0-10285 GCA_041308705.1 Candidatus Altimarinota bacterium | reverse complement strand
TTGTTTACTTATTAACCTTATTTATATGGGACGCAGAAGTTTTAACGCTGAGCACGCAAGGCAAGCTGGGGATTTAAGCCAGACTTTAGAAGCTCATCTCCCAGGAATCATTTCATGACTCAGTCAAGAAGTCAAACAAAAAATGGGTGATCATGTTATGGGTGTTATTGGCCATAATGTACCAGGAAGGCCTTCTGCAGAAAGTATTCGTAATTTACAATATGGCTGGCTTATTGAACATGGACATATGGACAACTTGACTTCAGAAGAAATCATAAATGCTCCCCAAGAAGAAAAGGAAGAAGAAATAGACCATGTAATGAGTAATGGAAAAGCACTTTTTTAGGCTTACAGTAAAATATTTATAAAAACACCTCCCAATTGGGAGGTATTTTTTTGTATATCTTTTAGCCTCTGAGCTTGATATGTAATTCCTTCAAGCTCTCTTCATCAACATCACTCGGAGCGTTCATCATAGCGTCTTGGGCTTTTCCAGATTTTTCCCGTCATTCCAAACTTGATTTGGAATCCAGGTCATTTACAATCCTTATATGAATAAATATCGGACTTTTCTGCCGTGCACCTATATTATGGCAAGTGAGAGAAATGGAACAACCTATATTTGAGCCTCAAGTGATCTCGTAAAGAGAGTCTGGCAACATAAGAATTGATACTTTGAATGATTCTCAAAGGAGTATGGTACCAAAACTTTGGTGTACTATGAAGTACACGATAGCATGGAATATGCTTTTACTCGAGAAACTCAGCTCAAAGCCTGGAAAAGAAACTGGAAAAAGGACCTCATTGAAAAAGATAATCCAGAATGGAGAGATCTCTATGATGATATTGTTTAGAGGATTTTTTATTCACCTGGATTCCAACTTTCGTTGGAATGACGGGGGCTTATTCTTTTCTAAATTGAATAAGAGACCTTTTTCTAGCCTCTGAGCTTGATGTGTAGTTCTTTCAGACTGTCTTCATCGACATCGCTCGGAGCGTTCATCATAGCGTCTTGGGCTTTTCCAGACTTTGGAAATGCGTACATATCACGAATATTGTCTTCGTTTAGGAGGATCATCATGAACCTATCAATACCAAATGCAAATCCACCATGAGGAGGAACACCGTATTGAAATGCTTCATAGACTCCACCGAATTTGTTTTTCACTTCTTCTTCACTTCTTCCGACCATCCTGAATGCTTCCATGAGGAGTTCGAGGTCGTGATTGCGGATAGAGCCGGAGAGGATCTCGTAGCCATTGAGTGTGAGATCATACTGAAACCCATACACTTCTTCGGGGTTCATATTTCTGAGGTCTTCGAGTGTCGCGTTGACCGCACTAAATGGATTGTGTGCAAAATCGAGCTTTCCGGTTGCCTCATCTTTTTCAAACATCGGGAAATCAGTAATCCATGCAAATGAGAGCGTGTTCTCATCGACGAGATTGTAGCGATTCCTGAGAGTGACACGGACAGCTCAGAGGACTTTATTCACGACTTCTCGCTTATCCGCCCCGAAGAATATCATATCTCCTACTTTTGGAGCGAGTCTCTGTTCAAGCACTTCGAGCTCTGTCTGACTCATAAATTTGAGAATTGGGCTTTTTGGTCCAGTTTCTTCGTAGATGATATAAGCAAGCCCTTTTGCTCCTTGTTCGACTGCGAGCGCTGTTATCTCATCGATGTCTTTCCGAGACATGGCGACTCATTCGAGCTTCATCGCTTTGACGACGCCTCACTTCTCCACTGCTCATTGAAATACTGAAAAACCAGAACTTTTGAAATCCTTACTAAAATCCTCAAAATGACAGTCAAATCGGAGATCAGGCTTGTCTGAGCCATATTTTTCCATTGCTTCGTGATGCGTGATGCGTGTGAAGACGGGAGTGAGGAGCTTTCTCTCGGGAGTGACCGTGGTGACCAGATCTCGAGCGAAGTTTTCTGCTACTTCCAATACATCTTCTTGGTGTACGAAACTCATCTCACAGTCTATCTGATAAAATTCACAGCTATGGCGGTCTGCACGAGGATCTTCATCGCGGAAACACGGAGCTATCTGGAAATATTTATCGATACCGCCGACCATGAGGAGTTGCTTGTACTGCTGAGGAGCCTGAGGGAGTGCGTAAAATTTCCCAGGATGGAGACGAGAAGGGATGAGGTAATCTCGGGCACCCTCTGGAGAGCTGACGGTGAAGAGGGGAGTCTGCACCTCGAGGAAGTCTTTACTTCGGAACCACTCTCGCGCATAGGCATTGACCCGTGCTCTGAACTCTATTTTCTTCCTCTGAATATCGCGACGGAGGTCGAGATAGCGGTATTTGTAGCGGATATCTTCACTCGATGTGCTGTGATCTGATATCTCAAATGGGGGAGTCTTCGCTCGACTCACGATACTACAGCTTCCCACGAGAATCTCAATAGCACCCGTACTGAGCTCACTATTCTCTTGACCAGATGGTCTTGCTCTGACCTCTCCCTCGATTTTTATAACCCATTCAGCTCGAGCCGGTTCAATTATTTTAGCAACTTCTGGGTGTGTTTGTGGGTCAAATACGAGCTGAGTAATCCCATATCTATCACGAATATCGATAAATATGATTCCTCCATGATCGCGACGATTTGCGACCCAACCAGAGAGTGTGACTTTAGTGCCGATATGATGAGCGGTGAGCTGTCCGCAGGTATGAGAGCGATGCATATAGAACTCTAATTACGAATTACGAATTACGAGAATTATGTCTTTTTTTCAGAAAAGTCACATTTTTCTCTTTCGAAGTCCGAATACTTAATACCTAATACTAAGTACGGGATTAGTCAAGTACTGTCGGAAATGATTTATGCCATCTATGCTTGAGCTCAGAAAAACTCTATGGTAGCATGGGAATATGAAAAAGAAAAGCATCTGCTTCTGAAAAACAAAAATATCAATCAATACACTTCACTGGGTATGATTTGCCCTTGTTGTTGTACTCATAGGGGTGCTCACTCTGTACGGTTTTCTCGTCTCATTTATTCCAAATTCTCGGACATTTGATAGTGCTCCTGAGTCTCCACTTGCCATCGTCTGAGTCGCTCTCGCCAATAACATAGGCACTGACTCTCCTCGTGCCAGCGAAATCCCCGTCAATCTCCCAGCAGATGTCTCTGTCGTACAAAATGCTCTTCTCCGGGATAGTCGTGATGGTTCTTTTTTCTCTGAACACTTCACTCGTATCAGTGAGCTCACCGAACTCCTCAATATCGATGTCGTGAATTATCTCACCTTTCATCAGGACAAAACTGAAGCCCTAGAATCATACATCTCCCAGCTCGAAGAGAAAAAAGCTGAAGCAGACGAAGCCTATGCTTCTCTAGGTCAGCTGAATAGTCTTCACGCCAATGCTCTGAATAGTACAAAGGCTGACATAAAAAATACTCAGGCACAGATAGAATCATCGTACAACGATCGTGATGGAGACAGTATCATGGAATATCTCACTCAACTCGAAGAATTGCATATACAGGAACAAGAACACACCAATATCTCCGTCTTTGCTATCCGAGTCGGAAAAGAATACAAGGCTCTGACTGACGCTGCTACTCAGAAAATTATTGTTCTCAAGGCCAATATCGAGCCTCTCTCAAAAGGTGTGACCGTCAAACTTCCTGAAGGTATCAATATAGAAGCACTACGCAACCTCCAACTCTTCGCCGATCAAAAAAACTAATATGAAATCACTCTTCACATATCTCAGACAATTCATGAATTGTATACCCTACAAACAGATACTCTTCTTCACTTTGATTATAGGGACGAGCTATGCTCTTGGAAATCCTGATGGTGGCGGTGAACCACAGAGTGATTCTGATGTCATCCGTGCGATAGTCCAGATACTCAATCTCGTTTTCACGCTGATCACTTTTCTCCTCACACCTGCTATCATCCTCGCTGGTTGGCTCTTGTCTCCAGACTGGACTATGGGTGACTTTTTCGGTCTGAGACCGTATTTCATAAATGTCTGGGTGCTCGTGAGTAATCTCGTATATATAGTATTTGCTCTCATGCTCCTCTGGATGGCAGTGATGCAGATATTCTCGAGTGAATCAAATTATGCATTTAAGAAAAAACTTCCACGATTCCTCGTGGGTATCATGATAGTGCCATTTACTTGGCTCATCGTGAGTTGGACACTTTCATTTGCCAATCAGGCCGTAGCGGCTGTCCTCTCGATACCCGCGGGAGCCATAGGAGGCATGTCTGGTGGTGTTAGTGCTGATGGTGACAAAGGGTTATTTCATCAAAAAACAATTCCCAAATTGTTTGTGCTGGATTTCTGAGAGGATTCGCCTTGAGCGAGTCATGAGACGACCGACTGTAAGGCGAATCCAGAAAAATGTATCTCACCCGCCGAATTTATCGCCTTCAATGAATCAGGTCCATTTTTCATCATCATGGTCTATGCGTATGATATTTTCAAAATTCAGAATACAGAACAAGTCAATTTCGAAGCAGTGTGTGCCGGTGGTGCTGATGTGAAGCAGTGTGTGAATTCTATCGGTAAGCTCCTCAGAAAATTCTGAGTCGCCCTTATCACGACTGTATTCTTTGCTATCATCCTCATAGCACTGTGTTGGGTACTGCTCGCCCGAGCATTTAAGCTCTGGATCTATGTGATGTTCTCGCCACTCTTCGGGCTCGCCTATGCTGTGAGCGATGAATGATTGGGTAAAAATCTCAAATCAGAATGAGGATGAGGCGAGTGAGCTTCGCTGTGAGAAGTAGGGTTTGTCCCATTTTTCCAGCTTGCCATGGTACCCGTTCTCGTCTCTGCTGTCCTCTCGTTCGGACTTCTCTTTATCGGAGTCATGAATAATACATTTACCACAGGATCGATGGCTCCGACTGGGGGTGGTGGATTCTGTACCAAGGGTGACTTCATGGTCAAATACTGTATCGAAGAAGACGGAAATGGAGGTTATTCATCGCGTCTCATCATAGGAAATAGTGTGGGTTCATCAGGAGGAGACTATACTATCACATTTGAATTTGGATCGATGATTTCTGATTTTGTAGGAAATTCTGCAGGGGGCGGAGTCATAGGTGGTGCCGCAGGAGGACTCGCAGAAGTGGGGACAGACATCTTCGCTCATATTATCATGTCTATTATCGCTATTGCAGTCATGTGGATGGGCGTCAAGGCAGCGGTCAGCTACGACGAAGTGACTCAAAAAGCCTTTGCACCATTTGCGAAACTCGGCGATAGTGTCGGTAATTTCGTCCAAAATATCCCGAGTTATCTACCAACACCGCATCCAGGGGTTGCTGCAGCGATGGGTATGCCAAGTGGTCTAAATGCTATGAGTAGTGGTCTAAATAAAAGTGTTGAGCAGGCTCGAACTGATGAAAGAAAAACCATGGAGGATAAATGGAATGGAGCAACCGATAGGTATACAGAAGAATCAAAAAAACTTCGAGAGTGAATGGGTAGTTTGGGTGAAGTATTTAATGCTAACAAAAATGTACAAGTAAAAGACTTAGAAGAGAATAAAAAAGATATACTTTCAACACTTGAGAAAGCACCATCTACTATAGCACCAGCTGATATAGAAAAATTAAAAAATGCCATTGTTAATGCACGGAGTCATGACGAATTGGCAGAAATTCTTAGTGCAAGTGGTAACAATGCCGCTACTGTAGATAAACTTGAAAATAGTGGTGGAGTATTTAAGGGGATAAAAATGTGGTGATGAGGTACTTCAGGATGATCACCTTCAAATTCAGGCTCTGATTTTACAGGGCATAAGATTCGATGAGATGCAGTTCTTACATCAATTGACACGCCAATTACAGATCCAGATATTATGACGGATGGACAGAAAGCGACCATTAAAACTTTATTTCCAAGAAAATCCCCGATCGCAACCATGCCTATTAAGGATCTCAAAGATAAGTTAAAGTCTCTTAATTTTAATCCAGATCAAGTCACTTCTCTTAGTGATGCTTGAGCAAGGAAAATTGCGACAACACTTGCTGATACTGCTAAGGTACCAGATTAGGACATTATACAAAACTACCCCTAGATTCTATAGTCCTCATCTCTCAGTTGAGTCACATAAACTCCACCCTCTCAGCATGGAGTAGATGTCCTCTTCTGCTGTGCAGATGAGCGAGGTCGGAGAATCTCGTCACACTCGGTCAGCCATACCGACGATCGCCGATGAGAGGATGTCCGATATGAGCCATGTGGACGCGTATCTGATGTGTTCGACCGGTTTTCGGATGGAGCTCTACTAGTGACCAAGGCAAAATTCAAAATTCAAAATTCAAAATGGGTGATTTTTTCATAAACTCAATTCATTCCACCATCATATTATCTGAATTATTATTCGTCTTTCATTTTGCATTTTGCACTTTGCTTTTTGTACTATCAGAGCTAAATAGTACCTTATATGAAGTTTCCGCTGTTTGGCCTTTGGGATCTACGATGACTTTTGCTTCGTCAGTTTTTTCACTGTCTATGCGTAGGAGGGGAGCATCGATGACACCTTCTCGTGGCTCGGGTATTCCGGCGATGAGAGCGAGGTAGGTCTTCTCGACTTTTCTCGTGCGGAATTGTTCTGCCATATGTTCGTACGAGAGACGATTCAGACAGGAAATGATGACGCCAGAGGTGTCACGGTCGATACGATGTGCGAGGGCTGGATGAGCAAATGTGCCTGATGGTTTCCATCCGTCTGCGATGAGATAATCCTCTATTTGTTCGATGAGTGATACTTCATCTGTCTTATGATCGGGACTGTGGACGATGAGTCCGGACGGTTTATCATAGACGAGGATATCATTATCTCGGTAGAGTATTCTCTCTGGCTCGAGTTTTTCGTGGATTATTTTGGTCTTTATGTCGCGCTGTTCCCAGATTTTGAGGATGTCGGGAGCGATATCTATATGAAGTACATCTCCAGCTCGGAGCTTGGTGTTTTCTGGAAGTTTTTTCCCTGCGAGTGTGATTTTCTTCGTGCGCAGGGCTTCGTACACCTCTCCGAGCTTTGCTCCGGGAAATATTTTTCTCATATATCTATCGAGTCGCTGACCGAGATCGTCTGTTGAGGGGGTGATGTGTTTCATGGAGGAGATGTTTTACGAAGCGTATTTTTGCAAGGTTTTTACAAAAACAGATTTTCTCTTATATTTTATACATGTAATGTAGCGAATTAAACGAATTAAACAAATTAAACGAATTAAACCCTTCTTTCATGTCTCTTACGCGAAAAATCCTCCTCCTCGTCGCTGGTGTTGTAGCACTCTTCCTCACACTCAATCTCACAGTCTTGCCATATGTGACACAGCGATATTTCTTTGATTTCCTGCAGACTTTTTATGCAGAGACGCGTCAAAATGAGATAGATGCAGAGATTCTCTCACTGATCAAACAATACCCCGAAGATGCCCCTGAGCTCCTCCAGAAATATCGTGAAATTGATGAAGACCTCGATAAGCTCACGACTGGAATCGAGACCTACATTGATACGAGCCCTATATTTAACAGAGATTCTGTGGGGGAATATCTCGAGGAGTCAGGCATCGAGACCAAACAAGTCGAGGATGTCATCGGACTCAATGCTATGTCGACCTTTCTCCGTAATGCTCCTCTCGGCTTTAGCTTCTCCGATGGCACTGATCCGAAGCGTCAATTTGTCATGCAGGTGCTCGTCGCGATGATTGCCATCAATATTCTCTTCGTCCTCATCGTGGTCGGATTTGTGCTCTATTTCCTCAGAAAATCTTTTCAACCTATTCATGCCGTCACGGACACTCTTGATAATTTCACGACTTCAGGGGGCAAGGCACTTGATTATCAAGGAAAAGATGAATTCCGGCCACTCGTTGATTCTCTCAATAATCTCCGGCATCGTCTCGATCACCAGGAGAGTATTCGTACACAATTTCTCGCGGACATGAGCCACGAGCTCAAGACGCCCATGACCGCTATTCGCGTCTACCTCGAATGAATCAAGGACGGCGTTATCCAGCTCAACACCAAAAATATCGATTCACTTACTGGAGAGCTGGGACGACTCACTCGTATCGTTGAGAGTCTTATGCATTTTCAGACATTTGAGAGTAGGCCGACTGATTTCCGTCATGCAAAGATTAATTTTCTCGATGTTTTTCGAATGATTCAGGAGACACATTCGTGAGAGCTCTCAAACCACGGACAGTCTATGGTCTATGATGGTCCCAAGCGTGCGACTATAGTTTTTGATCACGACAGTCTCGTGCAGATATTTCACAATATTGTCAGTAATTTCCTCCGCTATGCAGGTCATGGGACGCAATTGCGAGTGAATTATTTTCATGAGAGCACCACTGATATAATCATCTTCCAGGATAATGGTCGAGGTGTGACTATGGGTGATTTGCCGTATCTCAAAGAAAAATTTTACCAAGCAGAGAAATCAAAAACAGGGGATATCCGTGATAGGGGACTCGGCATAGGGCTTTCTATCGTTGATAAAATTGTGAGGGACGCCGGCGGTGCCGTCGACCTCATCAGCGCGCAGGATACTGGCTTTACTGTACGAATCGAGATACCACACCAGAAAGTTTAGAAGTTATTGTTTCAGTATTCAAAACTATTATAATGTTTTTATGAATCAAATTACAATGCAAGAATTGATTGAAGATTCAAAAGAGCGCCCTGATTATATCCCTCCAAATCCAGAGCAATGTGCCTTTGCAGACAGGGTAGTTTTGCTGACGCAAAATCGAGGAGATAACAGTCTAGAAAAAATGTTAGCTCTTGCCTATGCAGATTGATGTTTAGTGGGAAATATGAGAGAGCCTTGAATAGATAGAGCAGCAAGATTTAAAGTACTCATGGCTATCAATCAAGAAGATAACAATACATTTTTGGCTTGAAAATCTCTTGCTGCTTAATATAAATAAAATATTTGACAGAAAATTAGCACCTATATAATGTTGGTGCTAAAAATAGTTAGCAATCTCAATATTTTTAACCTTTTATTACCTATGGCACAGATTACGCCCCTCCAGGACAGAATCGTCCTCAGAAAGATGGAAGCGAAGAAAGAAACCGCTTCTGGCATCATCCTCCCAAAAGAGCAAAATGATAGTCCAAACATGTTTATCGTGGAGTCAGTTGGTCCACTTGTTCAGGAAAAGCTCGGTTATGAGCTCAAAAAAGGTGATAAAGTCCTCAAGGGACAATATTCAGGTGATGATATCAAAATCGAAGGAGAAGAAAATCTCACTATTGTCGCAGCAGAGTATATACTCGCAAAGGTCGATTAACCATTAATTCTTAATTTTCAATACTATGGCAAAGAAACAAGTCCTTTTCGGAGATGCAGGTCGGCAGAAAATGCTCGAAGGCGTCAAAAAACTCCACGATGCTGTCTCAGCAACACTCGGACCAAAAGGTCGTAATGTTGTCTTCCCAAAGAGCTACGGAGCTCCTCAAGTCACCAACGATGGTGTGACTATCGCAAAAGAATTCGATCTCGAAGATCCTATCGAAAACATGGGTGCTGAGCTCATCAAAGATGTTGCCAGCAAAACGAATGATGCAGCAGGTGATGGTACGACGACAGCGACAGTCCTGACTTATGCGATGATTTCTGAGGGTCTTCGTGAGATCCGTTCTGGTATCAATGCAATAGAGCTCAAGAACGGTATGAAACTCGCTGCTTCTGAAGTCTCAAAAGAACTCACCAAGCATTCTCGTCCTGTCAAAACATCAGAAGAAATAGCAGCCATCGCGACTATCTCTGCTCAAAATGTCGAAGCAGGTCAGATTATCGCTGATGCTATGGATAAGGTAAAACAAGATGGCGTCATCACGGTCGAAGAAGGTAAAACTTTCGGAATGGAGGTGACCGTGACTGAGGGTATGCAATTCAAAAATGGATTTATCGCTCCCTACATGATCACCGATGCAGAAAAGATGGAAGCGAGATACGCTGATGTCCCAGTTCTCATTACGGATAAAAAAATCTCATCAACCAAGGATATCCTCCAGATTCTCGAATCACTCCTCCAAACAGGAAAACGAGAACTCGTCATCATCTGTGAAGACCTCGATTCTGAGGCTCTTACAACTGTCGTCTTGAATAAACTGAAAGGAGTCTTCTCTATCCTCGCTATCAAGGCTCCAGGATTTGGTGATCGTCGTAAAGAAAATCTCGCAGACATAGCTCTCCTCACTGGTGCTGCAGTCGTCTCAGAAGAAATCGGCCTCAAACTCGAAACAGTCGGTCTCGAAGTCCTCGGTAAAATTGATTC
>JBFZBA010000054.1:0-22430 GCA_041308705.1 Candidatus Altimarinota bacterium | reverse complement strand
CACCGATACAATGATACAAGAAATGTGAGTAACAGTCACGAATTTTAGCTACCAATTTGATACGTTCACTTTTGCACTTGGCCCTTTAATGTAGGACGGTATTCATTAATATATTATATTTAATAAAAATATAATGTAAATTATTTATTTAGAAGTACTTGTAGCTAACCCCCAAATTTAAATACCACAGTATCCCCATCTTGCATCACATAGTCTTTGCCTTCCATTCTGACAAGGCCTTTTTCACGAGCTCCGGCCCAACCAGCATTGTCCACGATATCTTTCCAATTAGCTGTTTCTGCTTTGATAAATTTATTTTCAAAATCTGAGTGAATCTTTCAGGCTGCTTGAGGAGCTCTGTCACCCTTATGAATTGTCCAAGCTCGAGCTTCTTTTTCCCCCACAGTAAAATAATACTGAAGTCCGAGTGTGTCAAAACAAGTCTTGATCAGTTCGTCCACAGGATTCTTCGTGAGACCGAGGTCTGCGAGAAACATAGCGCGATCCTCTGGTCAGAATTCCATCATTTCCATCTCAATTTTTGCACAGATGGGGACAACGGGAATATTTGTATCAGTCATACCTATTTTTTCTCTAAGCATTTTTTCATCCATTTTCAGGTCAGATTCGTGGAGATTTGCTGCATAAATAAATGGCTTCATCGTGAGGAGGTGGAGGTCTGAGGCGAGTTTTTTTTCATCGTCTTCGAGTTCGACCTGGATAGCGAGTTTTCCTTGATTGAGAGCTTCAGCTATTTTTTCATATATTGCGAGGAGTTTGATAGCATCTTTATCACCACTTCGCGCTTTTTTTGCAACATCTCCATCTTTTCTCTTTATCAGAGTATCGAGGTCTGCGATGATGAGCTCAGCATTGATGATCTCGATATCTCTCTTCGGATCTACACTTCCATCAACATGATGAACATCTCAGTCCTCAAATACTCTCACAACCTGGAGGATGGCATCTACTTCACGGATATTTGCGAGAAATTTATTTCAGAGACCCTCACCCGTACTTGCACCACGCACGATACCAGCAATATCCACAAATTCTACCGCTGCGGGGATGACTTTTTCAGAGTTGATTGTTGTTGCCAGAGCATTGAGTCTCTCATCTTGGACATTTACTATGCCAGTATTGGGCTCAATAGTACAAAATGGGAAATTAGCAGCCTCTGCAGCATAGCTCTTTGTGAGCGCATTGAAAAGGGTTGATTTACCGACATTTGGAAGTCAGACAATTCCGAGGTTCATGGGAGTAATATTAGGATACTTGTCAGCATCTTCGCGAACTTTCATTTTTTTGCAAATTATTTGCAATGGAAGACCGGATAGGGTAGTATGAAACATATGGCTCAAGAAAATGTACAAAAACCTGAACCCGAGAAGAAGGATGCACCTGTAGCAAAGCCTGAATTGGCTACAGAAGAAGCTCCAAAACAAGTAGAATGAGAGAAAATACCAGAAGATAAAAAAGCTGAACAAGTCAAAAAAGTAAAAGATGCCTCAGAGAAAATGACAAAAATAAAGACAGAATTGGAAGAAAAAAGAAAGTCTGAAAAAGAAAATAAGGATTTTCTAAAAGAGAAATATAATTATGAGTCAACTTCGGGAAATCCTCCTAATATGAACCCTGAAGATGCTGGTGTAGACGAACACTATCTCTGAAAGGTAAAATGAGAACGAGAAAAACTTGAGAAAGATAGCGTACCACTGTTAAAAGAAAAACATGAAGCAGAAACAGCTCTGATTGCTGAATACAAAACTCTCGAATGACTCAGTCCTGAATCAAAAAAAGCTGCTGAAAAAGCGATACAGACAGAATATCTCCGAAAATCTCTCTCTTCAATCCCTCTTGATAATCCGGTTATAACATGATTAATAGATGAGGCAAAAAAAATCAATCCCGAGTATGATGAGTTAACTGATGAAAAAAAATATCAACTCCTCACACGAACACCATCGGCAAAAGCTAAGATAGCGGGATATCTCGAAGATTATAGTAAAGTTGAGTCAGAGAACTTGAATGATGCAAAAATACAAGAGCTAGCAAAGAAACATTTCTTAATAGAGTCACTGAGTGGAGAAAAACTGATTGCTTTTAAGTTACCAGAAAGTGCGGATGCGCTCAAAGATCCGCAATTTGTTGATGCGGCCAAGAGAGGGATAAATGAAAAGAATCTCGAAGAGCTTGCCAAATTACGATGAGATTCGCTGGAGTGGAAAGATTTACCAGATTCTATCAAGATGGCAATACAATTCGATCCCTATTTTATTATGGATGAAACAAAATTATCTGTGCAATTCAGGGAAGAACTTGCTGAAAAAAAAGCAATAGCTCGTGAAGAGCAGCAACCAGGCGAAACAACAGAACAATATCTCACTAGGATGAAGGAAACAACCGGAGCAGGCCCACAACAAGCTACAGAAATGATGACGCAATCAGGATGAAATAGAAATAAAATGAGTCCTCTTGGTTGATTTTTAGCTGATTTATTGGCTCCTCTCTTTGCATCGCTTCCTGATCCGGCATGAGCAATGTGGAGAAACTATATGAGGGGTAATTCGTTTCTTTCTGGATGAACTCTAGCAGAGAGGGAAAATACAACTAACTACGGTGGTGGTCGTAGTGTCTGAAGTGGTGGGGAAGTACAGTGAGGTATGCCAGGCTATTCTCTCGATGTAAATGGTGAAATAACAGAAGCAGAGAAACAAGCAGTACAAAAAATTCATAAGGCATTTGAGTGAAAAGTAGAACCCGCCATGCATACGAAGCTCCTCACAGTGATAGAGAGACACGCAAAAAACAATCCAAACTTTAGTGCTGATCAGCCATTCCTAGCGCACGATGTGGGAACTAAACAGGCATTTGTATATTTCCCACCAGGTGAAGCGGTTGTATGCTGAGCGACTCATGGGTATGCAGGAATATGAAATGTAAGTGGAAGTGGAGCGACATCTCTGGGGTCAAAAAGACTCTCAGAATGATGGAGTGATGCGAAAATGGAATCGAGAACTATTGTTCATGGACTTGAATCCTGCAATGCCAACGATGAACAGAGATTGATACGGGTACACGAATGGAGGAGAGGTGGTAATTCAAAAACTGAATGATGTACAGGGCTTCCTCCAGAGATAGCAGAACGACTACAACAAACTGTGAAGACGGCAGGAGGCGGAGCACAGGAGACATTTAATTCAAATAGTATACCCAGTGGTGATGAGCCTGAATCGTCACTGACTGAGAATGAATGAGCTATCAATCCCAACACAGAAAAAGCGAAGGAAGCAAAAGAACAAATGACCAAAATAGTTTCGTATGATGAGGCAAAAAGACTTATCCAGTTAGGCGTTCCTCCCACAGATCCGCCGACTATCTACAAGATAGATATGTCTACATACAAAATAAGTGCTCGATATCGTGGCAATACAGATCCCAGAGCGTGAGAAGATGCAGCAAATAGAAATCTCACAGACAAAGGAAAAGAGTATATCGCAGTCCATGGTACAGCAAGTTCTGATATATCAGGTTTTCATATGATGCTTGAGAGCGGACTGTTCCCATATTTTGTGTCGACAAAATGACTCGTATTCCAAGGTGCTGATGATATGACGACTGGTTCATGTGTATCAACAGATACAGCAAACCCCAATATGGGAAAATATGGTCTCGATAATTTCAACAATCGATGAATCGCAATCGAAGTTTCTCTCGAAGCAACTGGTGGATGATGAATTGTGAAGCCAAATGCGGCGCAGAAAAAAGCAACGCAACAACTCATTAATACACTGCGGTGAGCCCACGATATCGGAGCGGGAAATGTCATCACATCAGCTGATCCTGTACGAGATCTCAATTCATGAAATTTACTCCCATGAGCACATGGAGATGATTTTGATGACGCAGATCGTGCAGAGATGGGTATAGCACTCACTAGAGATGTCCGAAACCGTCTCAAGACAGGAGCTTTTTTTAGTGATGAGATGGCGACAAATGAGAGATTAAGAGAAGCTCAAGCAAGTTCATCAACTGTATCAAATAGGTCAATGGATTGATCTTCAAATAGCGTATCTTCAACAACCCCTGAATCTTCACTTCAGTCGACAAAAGGTTCTTCGAATGTAGATTTAGTAAAACAAAATGAAACTGGAACTGGAACAGCTGGTGTTTGAGAATTTATCTATTGATATGAGAAAAGACTTGATGAATCAGGTAATCTTAAGGTCTATAAACTCCCCCGATGAGATAAATGAGGCACTTATGAAGTGGCGGGCATTAATGATAAATATCATCCACGCGAAGCAGCTCACCTCGCATCACTTATTCGAAGTGGTAGACAAGATGAAGCAAAGCGACAAGCAATGAAATATATTGAGCAATTTACTCAATGAAAAAATAAGGTTATCTCGCAAAATAGAGGAGTCAATTTTATGATGCTTGATGCTACATTTCATAGGGGGTGATGAGGTTCAGCGAGCATGGCATCGTATATTTTAGATGGTCAATTTAGTTCAGATTGGGATTGAAACAAACAAGCTCGTTGGAATCAGCTCGAAAAACAAAATCCTCAATGACTCATTGCTCGAATAAAGGATGCACGGAGGGCATATGAAATTTATATATTCGGTCGAAGGGAACAGTTTTGGGCTGGTTTTGAAAGTAGGTGGGATAAAGCACAAAGACAAGCAAATAGCTTTGCATAGTTTTAAATAGTAAAAAACACAAAATAGCTTACAATAGAGGGATAATATTTCTATGCGTATACACATAATCACTAATTTTACTGAGAGTTTTTCGAGCTATTTTGATTCTAGCATCATGCGTATCGCTCGAGAGAAATGACTCTTTGAGCCAGTTTTTTACAATCTGGGGGATTTCTCGACGCAGGCACAGCATAGAGTCGATGATAAGCCTTATGGTGGAGGAGCAGGGGCATTACTCCAAGTGGAACCAGTTTATAATGCCGTCACTTTCATAGAAGCCAAAATTCATTCATCCTTCGTAGTAATTCAGAAAGAAAGTCCGCTACTACGGAGAACGGGAAGTGCAAAAAGCAAAATCGAAGATTCTGAAATAATCCCACCAACCATCAACGATAAACCATCAACGATAAACCCTATCAGGAAAATTTACTTGGGTCCGCGTGGCGAGCGACTTCGTCAGCCAAAAATCGAACAATTATCCGAGGAGCTTCAAGATGAAGAGTTTATCATCCTCTGCGGGCACTATGAGGGTGTTGATCATCGAGTATTTGAAATGTTTAAATTTGAGCAGTATTCGATTGGTGACTTTGTCGTGAGCAGTGGGGAATTGGCCACTATGGTCTTCCTCGATGCTATCGTAAGACTCATTCCTGGGGTTGTCGGAAACGATGAATCTCTGCGTGAAGAATCATTTTCAGAGGCACTGGATGGAAAACCAGAATATCCACAGTACACACGGCCAGCGGATTTCATGGGCTACAAAGTTCCGGAAATTCTCCTCTCAGGAGATCACAAGAAAATTGCAGAGTGGAGGAAGAAGAACTAGGCAGCTAGTTCCATTTCTGGGGGGTTTTCTACTTCTAATACATCAGAAACTCTCTTATTAGCTTCAATTTTTTCTACTAGTTTTTGAGCCTCTCTTTCCAAATTAGCATCTCAAAATCCAAGATGAGGATGAGGTAAACATAGAGACTGCACTGACAATAAAACCTCTCTCATATGGCTAAAAGGTCATTCTATATGCCCCAGCGGATCAGCTTCCTGGTCATATCAAGTTGTTGAATTTGCTAGAAGTGCATAAGTCATAAAAAATGGGTAAAAAAAATCCCCTGAACGGGGGATTAGAAAACAGGGGATAGAAAAGATATGATGTTTCGCGGGCGGGTAATGTGGTGATTTGTTCACTTCATTAAAATCTCATTGTAGTAAAAAAATCAGACTGTAAAGACCATTTTTTGAAAAACGGGGGAGAGTCGATTGCCTTCATCTATATTTATCTATAATCAAATTCATGAACCTCTCTCTCAACATTATGTCTTGGCTCAACCCAGATATTCTCTTCCGTGCCGTGATAGTATATTTCTTTGTTGTCTGGTTTTGTCTCGTGATATGGGTAGTGCGAGATATCACAAATAGGACACATTCCCTGACTTTGCAAGTTCTCAGTATTCTCATGGTACTTCTCCTGACCCCTCTCGGTATATTTATCTATCTCCTCCTGAGACCACAGAAAACACTTTTCGAACAAGTCTTTGAATCTGAATTTATCCGCCTCGATTCGGAATATGCAAAAAACGAAAAACATGATAAAAAACATCCTGCAGGCATGGACATCACACAGAAAAAATAAGCCAACCGTGAAGAAAAATCGTATTGTTATGACTTTTGGGACATTCGACCTGTTTCATCCTGGTCATATATACTATCTCTCTGAAGCAAATAAGCTCTGAGATTATCTTATTACCGTAGTTGCGAGGGATTCGACTGTGATGCAGATAAAATGAAAAAAACCTCGGGAATCAGAGGATATTCGTCTCCAAAAAGTAGGGGGTTCTGGGCTTGTCGATGAGGCAGTGCTGGGCTCTGAGACGAATCATTATGCAGCTATCTGAGAGAAAAAACCAGATATTCTCTGTTTCGGATATGATCAGAGGTCTTTTAATAATTCAGACCTAGAAGAATATTTACACGATAATCAGCTTCATCCAAAAATCATAACACTACCAGCCTTTGAACCAGAAAAATGGAAGAGTTCGTTGATACAATAGGAGAGATAGAGAAATAGATAGAGGACGGAATATTTTATAATTCCTGCATTTTGCTTTTTCTCTTTGAATTTTGAAATTTTTTTAGAGTCCCGTTGTGATAACTTTTTCCTCGAAATAGCTCGCGAGAATCTGGATACCGACATGCTCTGTTCCTGCAAAGAAGAGTCCTTGTCAGACAGGAGCATTGAGGAGGATATATTTTTCTTGATCAGTGAGTTTAAAAACATTTTGCATCGCATCGATAGAAGCAGGGGATTGTTTCATGAGGAGCTGGAGAGAGGAGTTGGTGACGATAGCCTTTCCATGCTCATTATTTATGAAGTCTTCTACATCCTGGGTAATAGTTGTGACGCCGAGGTGGTATTTTCGAGCTCGTTTGACGAGACCATGGAGGAATTTACCACTATCCTCGTACTGCATGATATTCCAGGCTTCGTCCACAACGAGCATCCTCTTCCGATTCGACGATCGCACGACATTCCAGATATACGCCAATATTATGTACATAGCAATCGGTCGAAGTTGTTCATCGAGATCTCGGACAGAGTAGACTTGTAATCCTTCTCAGAGTGTCACATTGGTGGGCTGTGTAAAGAGTCCTCCAAAGACACCACTGACATATTTCTCAAGTCTCTGTGCGACACCCTGAGCTCCTTCCATAGTTTCTACAACAGAGAGGAGATCAGACATAACTGGTATTTCCTTGCCTGTGATATCATCATCATCAAATGTTATACCCTTGAGACTATAGGTAGTGACAATGGCTTTTTCGAGGAGAGCTTCTTCGTTGGGATTAAGTGTTCCGAGCATGAGCTTGAAGAGACCAATGAGATTAATGACTCAGCCTCTGAGGAGATCGCCGGGATGACTCTCATAATCCTTGAAGGGGAGCGGGAGGTCAAATGGATTGATTCGCTGTGTGGCATTGATGCTGACATTGAGATAGCTACCTCCTACAGTATTCACGAGAGCTTTGTATTCGTTTTCAGGATCTATGACGATGACATCATGTCAGAGCATGAGACTACGGAGTATTTCGAGTTTTACAGCAAACGATTTACCTCCTCATGACTTCGCGAGGACAACCATATTCGCATTTTCTGTACGAAACCGGTCGTAGATAATCAGCGAGTTATTATGAGTATTGATACCATAGAGTACACCATCATCCTGAGAGAGCGTTGCAGAACTAAATGGAAAAGCCGTAGAGAGACCTCGTGTAGAGATGTTTCGGTAGACAGATACTTCATCTCGACAAAATGGCCCTGTTGCAGTAAATCCTTGCTCAGTTCTGAGCAGTGCAGGCTTTGTCAGGATATTTCGACCATGGAGCATATTCTGGATATCGTTGGTCATCTTTGTCAGTTTATCCCCATCATCAGCGTAGAGAGTAATATAGATAGAGAAATGGAAATACTTCTCTGATCCACGAGTGAGGAGCGTTCGGAGTTCTTCTACATCCTGGAGCTGAGCATCCGTGTAGGGATTTGCTGTCAGACCTCTTTCTTGATTGAGGTATTTTTCTGACTGAAGCTCTGTGAGACGGCGACGCAGATATTTCATGATCTGCTGAGCATCCGTCGGATATATAAAGAGTGACACATCAAATTTACTATCCCAGTTGATGAGTGGTGAGAGCCAGTTTCCCTCGAGAAAATCTGGATAGGCGTATGTGAAGAGCGTTTTACAAAAAGTATCATTCACCTGTATATCGTGAGGGCTGACTTTTATCATGGCTGGCGCAATAGCATCCTTTATATAGGCAAGTGCTTCATGGTAGATTCTTTCCCCGGCTTTGAGATCTTCTGGTGTGACTTTGTTATTGGCATCGATGTCAGTGGGCATTATTGGCAGGGCATGTGTCTTGTCTGTGAGAGACGCAATATTTGCCACTCCCTCTGGTTTTGATCCCACTTCAGAATCGCCTGTGATAGGGCGTGAGAGTATCTCGAGGAGTGTCGTGTGGGGAGTTGTGGTCATAGTTCTCTTTTAAATTACCATTTTCCACTCCCATTTTCAAGTTTTAGTCCTTATTTTGTGTATTTTTGAACATTTTTGCTATTTTTGTAAAGTCTAAAAAAGCTGTTTTCCCTTCAAAATGGCATCTCGGGGCTTGCATTTTGTTTTTGAATTGATAGTCTTCCCATGTCCATGTATTTCTTAACCCTTTCTACTATGAAAAAACAGGACCTTATCAAGGCTATCGCTACTGCTGCAGGCCTCTCTCAGGATGCTGCTGCGAAGTCTCTCAAGGCGTTCATCGACGTCGTTACAAAAGCCCTCAAAAAGGGTGACACTGTTGGTATTACTGGTTTTGGTACATTCCGTGTTGCTCACCGCAAGGCTCGCATGGGTGTTAATCCTCAGAATCCATCACAGAAGATCAAGATTTCTGCTAGCAAATCTCCTTCTTTTAAATCTGGTAAGACTTTCAAAGAGTCTATCTAATCCATTTATGATAAGAAAGATCCTCCCGCTTGTCGGGAGGATTTTTTTGTATTCTGGAGGAATATTCCTAATATGCAGCCATGCAAAAATACGCTTTCCTTTTGTGACGCGAGCCATTTCTCTCTCTAGCAGAGTTGGAGAGTATTTTTTGAAATATTCTGAGATTAGATAGTTTTGCCATTATTGAGACCAAGAGAGAGGCCGTGGACCTGTACAAAAACAGCCTCGGAGGTACTATCAAAATAGCCATCATCCATGAGGAATGATTAAAAAAGAAAGAAATACTGCCACTTGTCGTACAAAAAATAGCAGATAAGGCCCAGGAGGGCAAAAAACTTCGAATTGCTATTGATAGCTTTGTACCCGCACTGAATTCTCTTATTTTTAAGGCAAAAGACGCGCTCAAGGTACAATGATCTTCTATAAGAGTCGTCCAGCACGATAATGGTCGGATAAAAACAGCGACGACTATCCATGAAAAGCTCATAGAACAGGGGATAGAGCTCGTACTCTATGCCGATAAAACATGATTCACACTTGCTGAAACAGTCTGGATACAGGATATAGAGAGTTATTCGCAGAGAGATATGGACAGAGATAGATCGATGACGGTCGGGATGATGCCACCGAAAATCGCACAAATCATGATCAATATGGCAACGAGAGGTGATAGGAAAATGGTTATTTGGGATCCTTTTTGTGGTCTCGGAACCACCCTTATTGAGGCGTTGCACAGTGGCTTCATACACCTGAAATGATCCGACTTAGAAACAAAGATGGTCGAGACAACGCAGAAAAATATCCAATCTCAAAAAGGGGCAATGCCCGCAGATATAGAAACATTTGTCCTAGATGCAACACAAATAGATACTCATGCTCTTCACAGCTTCACATCTATAGTGACTGAATGAATGCTTGGTAAAAATTTCACACCCCACAGTATCACACAGCAACTTGCTTTCAAGGAAAGAAAAGAGCTCACTGAGCTCTATAGCTGATTCCTCAGCTCCACATACAAGAATAAAAACATAAAAAGCCTGTGTTTTTGCCTTCCCTTCTGGAATATAGGCACTGAAACGCTCTATATGCCAGAAATACCCGCAATCTCGAGAGACTGGACCATAGAAGGTCTCTGTATCAGGTGAAAACGGTATCTCTCGCACATGAGGCCTGGTCAATGCGTTGGGAGAGAAATAATCTTACTCAAGAGGTAATAATCGTCAGATAAAAGCACAAATAAGAATACTCTTACCGAAAAATCAAGTAAACTCTTTTGGGGAAGGGATAAAATATATATAATCAAGGAACTTTAATTATTTTTTATTTTTTTATGAAGAAAATTGTTTCTCTTCTTTTCGTGTCAGCCTTCCTGGCGAGCTGCACAATACCTTTTTTTGGTAAAGCATCGTCATCGACACCACAAAATGGCGATACTGTCTCTGTGCACTATGTAGGAACACATGATGATGGTACAGAATTTGACTCTTCTCGTCAAGAAGGTCGTACACCTCTTGAATTTGTGATTGGAGGCGGTAGTATGATAAAAGGATTCGAAGACGCTGTTGTAGCCATGAAACTAGGCGAGAAAAAGACAATCCGAATTGAAGCGCAAGATGCATATGGCGAAGAATATATAGAACAGACAAAGCCTCTCGCAGAATATGAAGAAACTATTACTCAGACTGTTCCTGCAAATGCTCTTACAGGAAATCTGGAACAGAAAGTTCCTGAAGAACAGGCTCAGCAGCTCTTTGGGGCAACAGCTGTTGGTACTGAGAAGAAAATTGGTGAAGCAACTCTCAAGATCCTCTCTCTCTCAGGTGCGGAAGTCCTCATTTCTATAAATGATCCAAAAGCTCCATTTTATGGTAAAAAGATTGAAGCAGGCATGACAACTACAGCACAGGATGGAAGTGAAATTGTTGTAAAAAGTATCGACGGTGACAATGTAGTCGTTGATATCAAACCAGAACAAGAGGTTATCTCTAAGACAGAAACAGAGATTACATTGAAGGTAAAAAATCCTCATCCTCTCGCGGGGAAGGCTCTCAATTTTGAAATCGAACTCCTCGAAATCAAAAAAGAAACAGCTTCTGCTGCATAAAAATATTGACAGAAAGACAATCCCGCTCATGATGAGCGGGATTTTTTATGCATAGATTTTTCTCACATATTCCGCTTTCCTCAGATTTGAGACTGACTTCCGGGGATCAATTCCATCAAATATCTCATGTTTTTCGAACCAAAAAAGGGGACTCCTTGATTTTTTTTGAAGCAGACTGAGAAGATAAGGTTTATGAGGTTATTCAAATCAGTAAAAGAGATATTGCTCTACAACAGAGAGGCATTCTAAAAAAAGCCGTACAGCCACAAAAACAGAAAAAAATTACAGTCTTTCAAGCATACCCAAACAAGATACAAACAATGGAGCTTATCATTCAAAAAATGGTAGAATTGGGTATAGATGAGATTGTATTTTTTGCTTCTCAACATGCTCAGTTGAAGGATATCTCTGTCCCAAAGCGCGCTAGATTATCATCTATAGCTATAGAAGCACTGGAGCAATCATGATGAAATAAGCCTCTTCAGATATCCTATAGCTCGGATGGCCTAGAATTATTGTGAATACAGAACGCTTTCCTCAATATAGTAGGGTTTATCGGCGGAGAGGTGAATATTGAGTTCCCCGCATGAGACGATCCATTGCGATTCTGGATATGACCGGAGTGAGGATGGTCTGAGCAGGAAAAAGATTTTTTTATAAAAAATCATGTAAAACTGTGGTCTTTCAATCACAATGTTTTGCGACTTGAAACAGCCAGTATCGTCGGTGTCTGAATACTCAAATACTTATCTCAAATACAGAAATAATCGTGTCCCATTACCCCATTTCTGTACTTCTCTAATACAGGCATTATTTTTAAGAGAGCTAAATCTTTCACGAGCTCAGATGTAGAGTATGACATTTCAGGTGAGTTTTGAGAGATTATTGCAGAGTATTTTGGGACTATTTCTCATTTCGTTTCTCTCGAGAGGAGACCATACAGTCTGTCAGATTCATTGATGTGGCGAATAAATCTCCCTGTTAGTGTATCCTGTTATCCACGACATATAAGCTCAACTCAGTGTGACGAGAGTGACATCTCTGGGCATATCACGGGTCACATCGCGTATAATATCGTACTCAGTCCTATCAATAAAAGGAGTATGCCATTTATTCACAAATGTTCCCCAGAGGACACACTGCGTGATGACGAATATGTATATCCATTTCCTGTCTATCAGATGGTAGAGAGACCGTGTGATGGCTATGATGAGAAAGAGATCCAGAAAAGTTCACAAACGAGTGTGAGCTATAGATCGAAATATTATAATAAATGCTATGAGTAAAGTACAAATGATATAGGGCTTTCTGATAAGTTTTTTTACATTTTTATCTCGCACGCTGTAGATCAATCAGAGGAACACCATAAGTAATATTGGCACCAGGTAGTAGAAGAGCTCTGTTCAGCTAAATCCAGTTCCATATTTTCCACTTATAAGAATTTGGCTGCCGGGATTTTCTATGAAGTTTTTGAAAAATGGAAATACCTGTTCGTAAAAAAGGGTAATGTAGGACAGGGCCGCGACTCATAGACCTGCAAGAAGAGTATAATAGTATTTGAGATTTTTTTTCTCAGAAAGGAAATAAGCGAAGAGGAAATATGAAATTGCCACAAAGCCAGTTAATCTGTGCAGAGACAGACATGCTGCTACCATGATAAAAGCAATGAGGCTATTTTTGTAATAACGCATCAAAAGTATCAGAAAAAATGTCGCAAACATCTGCTTCCCAAATGACCACCAGAGATTCATGTATTGAATTGCTGAGAAGAAGAACAGAAGCAATCACAAATACGATCAAATGGTATATTTTTTCTTTTTCTTACCCAGTAAAAAAAGTGATAATCAGGTCAAAATAAAGATACTGAGATACCCCCATCAGAAAACTATTTCCTGACCTATTAATGCTGTAAGAGAGTAGAAAAAAGTTCCAGAAAACGGTTCAAACTGATATTTGAGATAGCGAGGAATTGTTTCTAATCCATTATTTTCTGCGAGGAGATTAATGAGGTGTTTATAGGAACCATGATCAAATCCGAGGGGGAGTCCACCATTTTGAATATACCAAAAAACCACGAGACATACGCCCAATAAAAAAATAGAAATAATTTTCTTTGTTAGCATATTTTATCGAATGAAATATCTGTACTCATTTTCTCATCCCCAGGCTCCTCATACACCATCCGTTCAGCGAGTTCGACCACCATCCTTAGAATCTGCTGCAGAATAAAATGCGAGATGGGGGTTAGCATTACCGACATATTCATTACACCAATAATTCTCGTGGCTTACTCACCAGCTAGTCCCCTTATGATTCATGATGGCACTGAGATTATCATATTTGATTTTACCGTCTTGATTGATGATGCTGAGGGTTGCGCCACCTGGTATAGTACTACATCCTTTATTGCTTCTTCCGAGTACTCTCTCTCCGAGAGCCCAACTCAATGAGCCAGGTGTGCTAAAAGAAAACTGTACCCATTTGGTAGGATCACCTGTTCTATTGCGGATAAGTATTTCCTTCGCACCTGTATCGGTAAAGTAAGTATAGTCTAGGAGACCCGCAAGATTTGGATTATCATATTCAGATATTTGTGCAGGTGGTGATGTCTTGAGAGCATCTCGCATATCACGGTAGGACATCTTGATTTCAGAAGAAGGGTGGCCATTATTCGCATAAAATAGAGTCCATCATCCTCCTGCCGTTTTCATATCACAGTAGACTGTGAGGAGCGATTTTTTGATCTCAATAACATATCTTCCGGATGACGAACTCGGCTGTTTCTTGAGAATATCGAGACAGCTTTTTTCTGCTTTCCAGCCTATCTGCTCTCGTTTTGCCTGATCTCCTAGATTGACTTTTTGAGCATTTTTGAGGATAGAACTCACGAGCTCGCCTTTATTTTTACCAGAATTCATCACGAGCATGTGTCATTTTGACGATCACAGAGAATAAGCAGGCCTGTCTCCAACCTTGAAATTAGCATAGAGCTGATCATTCAATAGGGCTACAATTTCATATTCTTTTGTGTCTGGACGGATAAAATAATGATATGTTTCACCAGTCTCTGGATCTTTGAGAAACTCAACTCAGAGAGCCAGGAACAGGTCTTTACCAGCCCTTCATTGATATCACATCTTTATCTCTCCATAGCTGAGTTCCAGGGCATTTGTGGGGAGAGGAATATTGATACCTCTGCGAAGAGCATCATCTATCCGTTCATTGGTGAGTGAAAGGTGTGCGATGCGAGTAATGTCGGAATCGGTACTTCTGAGAGAGGAGACGAAGAATATTACTGGTAATATTGCAGCGATAAATACCCCTCAAAATAATAGAATTTTCTTATACGGGAGGCTATTTTTAGGCGGAACGACTGCGGGACTTGTTGGTATTGCTTCCATTGTCCCTCCCAGGATACCATATATTTTTGCCCAATGCAAAGCTTTTGGATGTAGAAAAAGGGAGAATTTTGCTGAGGTTATTTCAGTAGTAAATTGCCCCCCTATTCTTGCTTCCAGAGAAATACCCAGTTTATGCCAAAAAATATCCAAATTATTGAGAGATTTTGATGAAGAATAACAAATATGAGAGGAATTGTTATTGTATTAATTAGTGTTAGCAATGTTCCCAGTTTCCAGACATTATCAGGTATTCACCAATTTCATCACCCTATCGAGATATGCAATTGTGACTCTATCATCATAAAAATCAGCGAAAATGCCAAATTGAGAGAGAGAAATGCAACCAGAAAAATCTCCCAAGAATCTCCCCAAGGTTCATAAAAAAACCAGGTAATGATACCGATAAGGACCGCGTGCTGGAAAATTATTGAAAAACTACGATTTCACACAGGAATACCCAAAAGACGATTGTAAACGAGAAAGGTTCACAGTGCGAGACAGAGCAGGAAAAGCGTCTGAGAATAATAAATACCTATGTCCAGCCATTGCTCTATCCCTATACCAGCATGAAAAAGCCCAATACAGAATTGTCATCCTATGATGTAGGGAATAAGTCTTTGAATCATCTTAGAATATGATAACTATTTCTCCTCGAAAGACACCTTTTTTTGCTTCTTTTTGAAGATTTTCTAGCGTGTCGCGATGGTATGTTTCATGTATTTTTGTGAGCTCTCGCGCGAGACAGACAGGGTACTCTGGTCAGAACACGGTGGCCAGTTCTGAAAGAGTTTTCTCGATTCTATGAGGGGATTCATAGATGATTGCTGTATAGTCTTTTTCTGCCAGTTCTTTCAGGATTGTTTGGCGGCCTTTTTTGAGTGGGAGAAATCCGAGAAATCGGAAGTCATGCATATGCAATCCAGAACCGATAAGGCCTGCGAGGAGGGCTGAAGCCCCAGGAATCACTTCTATCTTGACCTCCTGGTCGATCGCTTCCTGTACGAGTAAATAAGCTGGATCAGAGATGCCAGGAGTACCTGCATCTGAGATATAGGCGACTTGTTCGTTTTTTGCTCTCTCTATGAGTTTCTTTGCTTGTTCGCGAGTGCTATGGCTATGAAAGCTCTGGAGAGGTTTGGATATCTCAAAATGCTTCAGAAGGTGTCAGCTATGCCTCGTATCTTCACAGACAATCAAATCCGCCTCTTTAAGTGTACGAATGGCCCGAAGAGTCATATCTTCGAGATTTCAGATGGGTGTTGCGACGAGGGAGAGCATTATTTTATGACAATATTAAGAATCTTATTCGGTATAAATATTTCTTTCACAACCTCAGCACCTTCTAACCATTTTAGTATCTCTGGTTTTGTTTCAACTGTCATTCTGACTTCTTCTGCTGTGACACCACGCATAAATGGATAAGTACCTCGGAGTTTTCCATTAATCTGAATCGCTATCTGTACTTCATCATCGATGGTCATTGCAGAGATGTATTCAGGCCATTCTGTCGAATAAATAGATTCTTCATTCCCCAGAAGTGACCAGCATTCTTCTGCCATATGTGGAGCAAATGGTTGGAGAAGTCGCACGAGGACTGATTTCCATTCGCTGGCATGCTCTGGATCAACGGGGACACCTTCATTGACCATAATATTGATCGCTGCGATTGCGGTATTGAACTTCATATTTTCAATATCCTCACCTACCTTTTTGATGGCTTTATGCATTGTTTTGATTGCACTGAGATCATCTTTTGCCATCCAAGACTGATATTCTGGAGCTGTTGGGTCCGTCGTGAAGAGGCGATAGATTTTCTCGAGAAGTCGATAACTTCCAACTATAGCCTTGGTATTCCAAGGAGATACATCAGCGAAATCAGCCATACTCATCTCATAGAGACGGAGTGTGTCAGCACCATATTCGTCGATGACTTCGTCGGGATTGATGACATTTCATTTTGATTTGCTCATCTTCTCACCATCAGGTCAGAGTATGAGCCCGACATTTCGGAGTCGATAAAATGGTTCATCAGTAGGGACAACTCAGATATCAAAGAGGAATTTATGCCAGAATCGTGCATAGAGGAGATGGAGGACAGCATGCTCAGCACCACCGATATAACTATCCACTTCACCCCAATATTTCACCACAGCTGGATCAACTATTGCCTCACTATTCGTCGGATCCATAAATCGCAGATAGTACCAGCAAGAACCTGCCCATTGTGGCATAGTATTTGTTTCTCTTTTTCCTGTGAGATTATTTCAGAGTCGAACATTTACCCATTCAGGAATCGTCGCAAGAGGGGATTCTCCGTCACCCGACGGTTCATATTTTTCTACTTCTGGGAGCTTCAATGGTAAATCCCAATCTGGCAAAAGCCAGTCTGAGATGCCTCGGGTGAGTTTCCCGATTATCTCGTCTCATTTTTTGAGTACATCTCCATCAATCCAACAATCATTATTTTTTTCTATTGGAAGTAATTCCTTGTCTTCATCACGGATATGAATGAGTGGAATTGGCTCACCCCAATATCGCTGACGAGAGAAAATCCAATCTCGGAGTTTGTAGTTTGTCAATTTTTTGCCGAATCATTCTTTTCCAGCTTTTTCTGTGAGGACTTTTCGGGCTTCGATTGATGATATCCAATCATGTTCTCAGGAGTTTACAAGAAATCCGTCCTCGGTAAAAGCCGAGTCTTTGATAACTTTGTTCCAAAAATGTCTATTTGTTTCAAGATTGATAAAATCCAAAATTTTCTTTGACTCTATCCAGACTGGTGTGTGTTTTTCCAGCTCTTCTGACGCAACAACTTCCCGTGATTCATCTATAAGCTCAAAAAGTCCTCCCTCAACATAGCCTATTCGATTTACATCCTTATCTCATGCATAAAAGTATTGTTTTTGTTTTCACAGAGAACGAACAAATCGAACATTTGAATATCCAGTTTCTTCAAGAATTTCTTTTTTACCAGCTATTTCAAGACTATCTCATTCAGTACCTCATGAAATAAATGTTTTCCAGGTAGTTATTTTCCAATCTAGACATAAATATTTATCTTCTTTATGATGTTTTAAAAGGGCTAGGAGAAGTTCCCGTTCTTCATCTTTTTTATCTTTTCGAGGAGCATGATCACCACTATTTATTGTAAAAAATGGGGCAATACTTTGTCTAATTTCTAATTCATATTTCTTCGCGAATTCAAAATCCCTCTCATCATGAGACGGCACTGCCATGACTGCACCGGTTCCATAGTTTCAGAGGACATAATCAGCAATACACACAGGAACTTTTTCTCCATTAAATGGATTTGTCACATACGAACCAGTGAAGACGCCAGTTTTTTCTTTATCAAGTTTTGTTCGTTCGAGGTCTGATTCTTTCTGTACTTTCTTGATGTATTTTTCACATTCTTTCTGATTTTCTGGAGTTATATATTCACTGACTTGCGGATGATCTGGAGCTACGACGACATAGGTGACGCCAAAAACTGTATCAATTCTCGTGGTAAAAACTTCTACATCAGGGCACTCAATACCACGGAAGAAAAACTGACATCCTTCACTCTTTCCAATCCAGTTTCTCTGTTGTTCTTTGATACCTTCTGGCCAATCCAGGCGGTCGATATCTGCGAGGAGTCTATCTGCGTATTTCGTGATAGCGAGTATCCACTGGCGAATTGCCTTTTTCTCAACCGGAGTGCCACAGCGTTCGCATTTTCCATCGACGACTTCTTCATTTGCGAGACCAGTCTTACAACTTGGGCAGAAATTTATCGGCTTATCACTTTCATAGGCGAGACCTGCTTCGAAGAGTTTGAGGAATATCCATTGAGACCATTTGTAGTATTCAGGACTCGTCGTGTCTATCTCACGATTCCAATCAAATGAAAATCCAAATTTCTGGAGCTGAGTACGGAAACGATTGATATTTTCTGCTGTGGTGATAGCAGGATGTGTACCAGTTTTGATAGCATAATTCTCTGCTGGGAGACCAAATGCGTCCCAACCCATAGGATGGAGGACATGGAATCATTTTGCATGTTTAAAGCGTGCGATGATGTCCGTCGCTGTGTATCATTTTGGATGTCCGACATGCAATCCTGCTCCACTTGGATAAGGGAACATGTCGAGTGCGTAGAATTTTGGCTTATGACTATTTTCGAGTTCAGGATTGAGACACGCAAAAGTATCTCGTTCTGACCAGTATTTCTGCCATTTTGATTCAATTTCTGAATGATTGTACATATCCGCTAATGCGCTAGTAAAATAATTGTCTGAATTATATGTATTTTTTGTTTTGTGGAAGAGGAAAAATAAAAAATCTCCCCTTTTAGAAAAGAGGAGATTTGAGTGTCTGAAATTAATTATTCTGCACCGACATTTACTTCAGCGTTTGGATCGAGTCGCATCATAGCATCTTTTGCTTCGTTGAATTGTGCTTGTAATTCTGGATTTTTCTCGATTTCCTCCATCATTTTTTCTTGAGCGATACCACTTATATTGTAGTCTTTTTCGAGCTCGATCATAGCCTTACCTGCTCCTGCAAGACCCATGGTAGTACCGACAAAGATGAGGATGATTGAACCTAGACCGAGTACCCAAGCTGTTGTAGGAGATTTTTTATGAGCCTTGAGCCCGAGATAGGGAATCATAATGCCTGAGAAGAAAATGAGCAAGAGAGTCGTTCCTATGTCTCTACCTGTGCGCTTTGCGAGGTAGTAGTAGACATAAACGAGGGAGACGAGCACGATGATTCCTCAGATAACAGGAACGAATTGTCCGAGGAGTATAGCAGCAATCCACCAGAGAGATTGTCCCGATACACGCACAAGTGGATAAATCTGAACTACAGGAATCCATGACCATGCGGGATGTACTTTTGGCTCATATTTTTTTGCCAGGAGATAGATACCGTAGGATACAGCTATGTATAAAAACAGAATACCTGCAAGAATAATAAGCCCGCCAAGTCCCGCTGCTAAAATAGCCTCTGGGCCGACACTTTTTAATGCGCGTTCTATGTCTCCAGCAAAGACAGAAGTGGTCCCGAGAGAGAGAAGAGATGCAAGAAGAGCAAGTTTCTTCATAAAGAAGGTAAGGAAATAAAGTGCATATAGTCTAATCTAGACACCGTGCATAACAAGAAAAACCTCTTGATAGAGAGGATTTTATAATTCTAAGAATAACTTATAATTATTTTTGAATAGTAGACCCTTCAAAAGTTCCTCCGGAGAGACTTGAGAGAGAGGGGAGTGTATCAATGTGACAAACTCCTATCTTGAGGTCATGATCACGCGCCAGAGCGATGGATGCCTGATCCATGATGCGGAGATTTTTCGTGAGTATGTCGTCGTAAGTGACTGTCTGAAATTTCTCTGCTGTTGGGTCTTTTTTTGGATCCGCAGAATAGATACCATCAACACTTGTACACTTGATCATCATCTCACACGAGAGCTCGAGGGAGCGGAGGACAGATGCAGTATCTGTTGAGAAATACGGATGCCCCGTACCTCCAGAGAGAAATGCTATATAGCCATTATCGAGAGAATTTTTGACTCTTTTTGAATCAAATATTTCACCTATGCCCGAGAGGTCACGAGCGGTATAGACTATTGTTTTGGTTCCGAGCTTCTCTATGATATCAGCGAGCATGAGAGCATTCATAGTAGTTGCCATCATACCGACTTCGTGCCCGACTGTTGGAGATATACCATTTTTAGAAAACTCAGCTCAGCGACAGATATTTCACCCACCACATACTATCGCTATCTGGTGTGTTTTTTGGAGTTGTTGGATCTCTTTTCAGATTTTGAGTAAGTAATCAAAGTCATAATTTTTCCCTGTGTGATTTGAGAGGGCTTCTCCAGATATTTTGATAAGTATTCGCATAGAATAGTGTTTAATTGGTCTGCCTGCCGGTAGGTAGATTTAGTTTGTTTAATTCGTTTAATTCGTTAGACTCAGTGAAGTATAGAGAAATTATCGTTCTTGCAATGACTATTTTTAGCCTCGAAATCTGGTGAATCACTCTGGCCCCGACATGGTATGGGGTGATGTATGCTGTGAGTTTTCTCATAGGGCTCTATCTCATCTGAAAACAATTCTCAGAAAAAGAAACAGACACACTGTTTTTTGCGACAGTTTTGGGTGTGATTATCTGAGGTCGTCTGGGATATGTGCTCTTTTATAATCTCGGATATTACCTAGAGAATCCTCTCGAGATATTTATGCCGTGGAAGGGTGGGATGTCATTTCATGGCTGAGCTCTCTGAGTTGTCATGGCTTGGTATTTTGCTTCAAAAAAACTCAAAAAGTCATTCCTAAAAGTTTCAGATCAGCTCGTCTGGATAGTGCCTATCGGTCTCTTTTTTGGAAGAATAGGGAACTTCATCAATGGTGAACTCCTGGGTCTCCCTGGATATACCTGAATACTTGCTCAAAATATAGGTGGAGTGAATTATTTCCCAACACCTCTCCTCGAAGTACTCCTCGAGTGAATCGTATTATTTCTGCTCCTTTTCTGGAGAAAAAAACGCGTTGATTATGATGGGCAAGTGTGAGTCTGGTTTCTCTGAGGATACGGGATTATGAGATTTTTTGCAGAATTTTTCCGATTGCCAGATGTTCAAATCGGCTACCTCATAGGGTGATGGATGACACTTGGGCATGTCTTTTCTCTCCTTATGACAGTGCTCGCGGTCATTATTGGAGTTATACTTAAGAGAAAAACATAAATTGACATTATAAAATATATATGTTATAGTATGCATATATGTTTCGTTATTGTGTCATTTTTCTCTGTTTTTTCTCACTCTGTAGCTATGCGGCAACTGGAGCGGCGGACAAGAAGAAGATTCCCATTGATTATCATGTAGATCATCTAGATCATGTACCTCATCATGGATGAAAGAATCCAATAAAGAAAGCAGGAGGTGATGATGTCGTATTTCCGAGAAAGAGAAAAAATGAAAATTGAGGAGGGGAGTAGTGGTTACTCGTGATGATATTTCCCTCAGCTGAGAATATTCGTCACACGATAGAGCTGCTCGATGAGCATGAGGACGGCGAGTCAGTGGGGGAGCGTCCAATCAGTGAAGCTCAGGGTGTAGCCTATATGTCACCTGAGTAGGGCTGAATCCAGACCATATGCACCTCCGACAACGAAGACGACATTCTTGTGCTCTTGCATTTTGTGATTGAGCCAGACACTCATCTCTTTTGTATCTCCGAGAGTTTTCCCGAGTACATCACAGAATATGACATAGCTCCCCGAATATTTCTCGAGCTGAGCGATGACATCGAGAGTGTCCTGTTTTCTGATTGTCTCAGTTTCTCCTGATTTATGAGGCTTGAGGAGGATTATTTCGAGTTCTTTCTGGAGTCTTTTCTCGTACTCAGCAATAGGCTTCTCAAAATGATGCCAAGAATCGGCGACAGTGAGAAGGATGAGTTTTTTCACTTAATTTAAAATTTTCATTAGCTTCTCAGCAATTTCCCTAACAGAAGCAGTTATAGATTCCTCTGAAAGTCTCAAACCATCAAATTCAGTTTTACGAAGAAGCTCGTTAGAACTAGCAACTGCTATTTCTTCATATGTTTCATCAAGAAGTAACTCAGTTTTATCAAGGTTTTCTCCTGTTAAAATATGTATTGCCTGACCTTCTTTGGAACTAGTAAGACCGACTATACGCGGTTCATTTCTCCCCGGAAGCTTTCTTGAG
>JBFZBA010000053.1:0-3217 GCA_041308705.1 Candidatus Altimarinota bacterium | reverse complement strand
GGAGAGGAGACGCACATAATCCTCGATCATCGCCGTTCATTCTCTCTTGTATTTCTCCACGAGAGCGAGGGAGACGAGCATACCAAAACTGTATGCGTAGCAATAAAATGGTGTCGAGAAGATATGTGGAATTGCTGACCAGGTGTAGTTTTTCTCAGGCGGAAGGATTGGCGTGATGACATCGCTTGCGAGCTTCTGAGATTCTTCATTCCACCAGAGATTGAGCTCTTTGTAGGTCAATTCTCCGCCTCCATGGATATGCTCATGGACACGTCGCTCAAAGCTGACATACATGATTTGACGGTGGATAGAACCAAAGACATCGAGGAGTTTCTGATTCAGGAGTTCGAGCTTTTCTTCAGGTGAAAGAGTTGCCTGGATTTTCTCCATCAGGAGTGATTCTGAGAAAATACTCGCTGTCTCTGCGAGGACGAGTGGCGCATCGTAGACAGGGGATTTCTGGACTTGTGCGAGATGACCGTGGATAGCGTGTCCGAGCTCGTGCGCAAGCGTGAAGCTATCATCGACGGTATCCGTATAATTCAGGAGGACAAAGCTCTCGATTCCTTTGTCATAGCTGGCAAAAGCTCCGCCTCGTTTTCCTGCTTTTGGAAAAGCATCGACTCTGGCCGCTTCGAGCATATCGCGAGCGTAGTTCCCAAATCGACTATCAAATCCCTCAAACATTTCGATGACGGTTTTACACGCTTCTTCGTAGGGAATTTTTTTCTCGATTTTGAAAATAGGTGCATGGACATCGTAGCCGTAGAGCTCAGGAAGTGCGAGATGTTTCTGTTTCGCACGGAGAAATCTCTGATAGAGCGGATAAAATTTCTGTACCTCAGACATAAGTGTATCGACGACTTCATCCGATAATTGTTCACTGATATTGCGCTTGCTCATTACCGTCTTGTACCCTCGGAGTTCCATGCTAGAGCTCCAGTTTTTCACGATACCGGTGTAGAGATTGCCGAGTGTGATCTGATTCTGATGCACGAGATAGACACTGTTCATCGATTCTGCTGCCCTCCGACGAATATCACGATTTGGATTTTTTGCAAATGCACGGATTTCTTCTTCGGTGAGCATTTTTGTGGTCGTCTCCTTTCAGTCATTCCGTTGAATAACGGAATCCAGGTCATTTCATTCCTTATTTGTTTCTGTAATGGATTCTTGATTTACCTGGATCCCGACTTCCGTCGGGATGACGGGCTCAGTCCACGGAAATTCAAACGAACTCCTGAGTTCTTCATGCAGACCAAAAATTCCCAGTGCACGAGACTTCTTCGTCAGTGCTCGCTCGACGGCTTCCTCGAGGACATACTGGACGCTATTGGCTGTCTCTATGAGATCATTGCGGTAGGCTGCGAGAAGAGGGGATTCGGCAAAAGCACGGATTTTCTCTGCTCCCAATTCTTTCCATTCTTGGCTCACGAAGAGTGTGAGTTCTGAGAGTTGGATTCCGAGATATTCGAGCTCTCCGAGCTTCTTCTGGACTTCGGTATCTTGTGTATCGAGGCTAGAGAGATACGACAGATAGTGCATCGTCTTCTTGCCGACCATATCAATCGTCTCGCCATACTCATAGTATTCGAGGACTTCCTCAGGTGTGGTGAAGTTTTTGATTTTCCCACGATATCGATCCGCGTATTCGGATGTAATCGGTAGCCATGTCGCTATATCGGCATCGATACGCGCATCAGTGAGGCTGTCGTAGAAGTAATGGGGGAGGTTCCAGGAGGTAGGGAGGGGCATAGAATATTAGTTATCTTCGTTGTCTATAAAATTTTCGTAGCTTCCAGAATTTGCAAAATTTATCTCAAAAGTTCAATCATTTAACTTATCTATTCTCACAGAATCAATTCACACAGTTTGGAGTTTCTTATAAGTTAGCAATTCTCCTTCTTCTAAATTTAATACATCTCTTAATATCCACTTTCCTAATTCTTTATTTGAATATGACATTAAAGCTTTTGATCAATCTTGGCACACCTTAGATTGCATTATCTCTCAGTTTGGTAATTTAAGATTGAAAGGAGTATCTCTGTCTGGAAGAAAACCAGGGTGTTGATGGTGTATTTCAGCCGGTATTGGTATATATACTTCGTTTGGGTTTCTGTCTCTTCAACCCGCATTCCACTGGTTCAGACCACTTTTTTCAAATACTGTATTGTCTTTTCCGTATAAGGGCAAAAATATTGTCCCCATTATTTTATTTTCACCAACTCATAGTTCTAGTGAATTTATAAAGCCTTTTAATTCAAGAAGAGGATCTTCTAACATCTTTACATCAAAATCATATATGATTGGAGTCGTCTTGAAGCGTTTTGTAAGCGTGCTTTTTGATAGTAAGAAAGAATATTCATTAATCCCATCATCAAAAACTAGAGACGATTTGTTTAATTTTATATTCTTTAAGTCTTCAATTTTTACTAAATCCATAGACTCTTCGTATATCATAAATTTACCCGTGCCTCTTACTACACAGTGGTACATTGCCGAATCCATTCAATGAGCTCTTTTTGTGAAGTCTATTCTTTCATTTCTCAATTCGGCAATTTTGATAGCCATTTTCTGAGGATTTAGTCACGAATAGAGTTCCTTGTCACTATTAAATTCAGCAACTTTTTGAAAAGAATTGGTATTTCCAACTAAAAATGTTTTTAAGCCTATTCCTAATGTTCATTTTTTCGCATCAGCAGACACATCACTTCGTGATAAGTCTTCTGCCCCAAATGCTCTACAAAATACACGCTCAGCAACTCTGTAATAAAGATATGGCGTAGTTGATTCTGAAAACAGATTAGACAGAGATCATGCTATTTTTAGAAAGTCTTCGTATTCTTTTTTTTGTTTGGCTGTTTGTTCTAAGAAAAACATATAATTAAGAAAGAGAAATAAGCATATTTGAGGCTATTCTTTGTATAACAGGAATTGAGACTGAATTTCAAAACTGTTTATATAGGTGTGAATCGGCAATGTTTGGAAGCTGATAGTTTTCTGGAAATCATTGAAAGTTTGCACATTCTCTAGGTGTTAGCTTCCGGATACCTTTTTTATCTCTTATAAGAGGTACATTGTGCCCACCAGTACCCATATTTGCCGTAAGTGTCGGGCAGACCTTACTTTTATTTTCTCTTACATATTGTCTACGCCACTGATATACTGTATCTTCCTTTGTTATCTCATCTTTAATTTTTTCAAATAGGGTTTTATT
>JBFZBA010000052.1:0-4581 GCA_041308705.1 Candidatus Altimarinota bacterium | reverse complement strand
ATTTATCACTGTTCATCGATAGACTGGTCCGATGATTTGTTCTTCGACGATGACCCAGAGACAGAGCTGTCGTGCGATTTTGAAAGCATGTCGCAGATCATCGTGGTTGCGCACATAGGTGACAACATGGCGTCCACGACTTCCGAGACGAGGCTTCACGATGACCGGTTTTTGTATCCTATCAAATATTTTTTTTGCCTCTTCAAAGGTCCGAGCATAACCACCATCGGGTACAGGGAGACCATTTTTGACACATGTTTTTTTGAATATTCCCTTATCATCCAGCGTTGCGAGAGCGGCTTGATTTACATTTTTTGGACGAGGAAGTCATGAGAAGAGGATGATTTTTTTCTTGTGCGTTCATGGAATCGGTTTTCGTACGATGTAGGCGTCCACACTTCTATCAAATATCATCACTTCTCTCATCTCGAGGCCTCGTTTTTCAGCTTCTTCCCAGAGGACTTTCGCACGAGAGAGAGTGTTTTTCCCTGGTTTTTTCCCAAAATGAATCACTCCACAGAGTCTCCCAAATCCTATTATAAACAGAGCTACTTCGTCTTCCCATTTGCTGGCGAAACGAGAGAGAGGATTCGCGAGGATGCCTATCTGGAGCTTCTCGAAGAGGATATTGAGACTGTCGAAATACCAATTGAGGTAGTGAGGAATAGGGTTATTTCCACAGTAGGGACAACTATTTTTTTTTCACATGCCTGTATCATAGGCTTTTTTTGTTTGTTTCTCAATCATTTCAGTTGCAAAATAAGTGACAAAAAAGGAGATATTGAGTTGTATATTTTCTTGATTCTTTGTTCCTTTGTACTTTTTCTGAAAAAAGTACCAAAATCATTTAGGGGAACTCAAACTCGCTATAGACCAGGTTCATCTGCACATCTGTATTCATCCCGCTCAGACAGTGATTCCCCTAAAAACCTGTTTCTGTTTCGTCGAGAAAAAGAGTGAATAATATTGTTTTAGACGGTGAACTGTTCGAGGAATTCAATTTTATTCTCATGAAAGAGACGGATATCGCTGATGCCATATCGGATCATCGCGAGACGAGTGAGACCGAATCCAAATGCAAAACCTGAATATACTTCCGGGTCTATATCTGCCTGACGGAGGACATTTGGATGCACGAGACCGCAGCCCATGAATTCGAGCCAGCGACCTTTTCCATCCTTTTCCCACCAGAGATCAACCTCCATTCCAGGCTCCACAAACGGGAAATACCCAGGACGCATGCGGAATCGTGGCTCGTAGCCGAAGAGTTCTGTGAGAATCGTCGTAATAGTACCCTTGAGATGACCGATGTTGATATTTTTGTCGACGACGAGACCCTCTACTTGTTCAAATGCTATATCGTGTGTTGCATCGATTTTCTCGTTTCGATAGACAGAACCGAGCACCATCGCACGGAGTGGCTTTGGTTGTGTCTTCAGGAGATGATTTTGCATGCATGAAGTTTGAGTCGCGAGGACTCTCTTATCCGTCAGCCAAAAAGTATCCTGCATATCACGCGCTGGATGCCATGATGGGATATTGAGCGCATCGAAATTATCAAATTCTGTTGTGACGGTCGGAGATCTCCAGACAGAGAATCCCATCCTCGTGACTATATCGATGATATCTGATTGGACGATTTTGATTGGGTGCTGTGTGCGACCCTGACTCTTCGCAGGCACGGTCATGTCGATGAAACGATTTTCGGCTGTTTTGAGTTCATTCTCACGGATTTCTTTTTCTTTTTTTGCGAGTTCTGCCTCCACATCTGCTCGGAGTTCATTGAGTGATTTCCCGAGTGTTTTCTTTTCTTCCGGTGAGAGACTGGCGACATTCTTCAACATCTCAGTAAGCGTTCACTTCTTGCCCACGAGAGAATTACGATATTCGATAAGCTGCTTCAGACTGGTGAGCGCAGCGATTCATGCGTGGATTTCGGGTTTGAGTTGTTCTATCTCAGTCATACTTATTGTTTTACAGAAGAGAGATTATTGATTTTGAAATTCTCGAGATCGACTTTACTCTTCACTTTATAAGTCGATTTTATCCCATTTTCTGTCATATCAACGAGGAATTCATAGGTATTATCTCAGAGGTTTTTTAGTGTATCTTCCCGGAATGTTACATTGGTTACATTTTTGTACCATGATTCAAATGTTTCTCGTGAGACACCAGCGGGGAATCGTATTAAATAGGCAAAGTCATAAAAATTATTATCTAAATTTGCATAATATATAGCAAGTATATCTGAATTTCTTACTTTTCTTGCATCGTAAAATGTAATACTTTCACCACACTTATCCCTTGCTCAATATAATGTATAATGTCATTTCTCTCCCATAATAATCGATCCAGGAAAATCATATGAAACATCAATTGCATCTATTTTTCAAGATTGTACATAAAAATCAGTTAAAGAAGGTGTTCAATAAAAAGCATAATTATGTTGCACACTTCCATAAGTATAACTAATTCTACATTCTGGACCAGAGTAACCTATTTCTAATTCTAGATGATTTCAAAAAGTGATTTTATTTCCAATAACATCACAAGGTTCCTTTACTTTTACACCACCTACTTCACAATGTTCACCAGTTTCAGTTCAAACATTTAATATATTCCTCACAAACCCAAACACCTCTGCACGAGTAGCATAAGAATGAGGACGAAAAGTAAAAATACTGTACGGTCATGCATCATCGTAGCTATCTATCGTTTTTTCTGGAAAGACAATTTTATGTATTTTAGCATTCAAAAATGTGTGTCGGTGCCACATGGTATCAGAGTCTATTTGAGCACCACCTCCATCACCAATAAATCAATTTGGATCGAGCCCCCCTGACTTCATAATTATAGCTAATGCCTCTGCCCTTGTAATCGAATTCTGTGGTCGGAATTTGGTATTTGCTCTGGTAACGAATCCATTATCAGCGGCTATCTCTGTAGCTCTACAAATCCAGTCATTATTTCGTACATCCGTGAAGTATCATTTGCACTGATAGCTCGGAAGAGTCACTCATTTTAATTTCAAAGCAATACCAACAAGCTCAGCACGAGTGATGGTGTTATCGAGACGATATCCAGCTGTTGTTGATTGTTTTACAATAACTCATTGGTCGGCAAGGAATTGAGCATTTGAAACATCAGCTTGTGTGTAGGCGAGAGCTGTGCTAGTACAAAAGACAAAGTACAAAGCACAAAGTAGAGGTAGTTTTTTCATAGGATGACTTAATGTGATAAAAATTTTTAGAATAAGATGACTACTTTTTCTTCATGATAGCAGGGATGGCGATGTGTCCGCCGATGACTTCTTGGTGTGTGACTGCGAGGAGTTTCGCGGGGTCATCAGGCATATTGACCTCATCTTTTCGCATAATCATCTGCTCACGAGATGCGTGTTTCGCACCGTCAACTGATGAGATATCGACCTCCTGGAGCTTCTCTATATATCCAAATATTACAGCGAGTTGATTCTGGTACATCTGAACCTCGTCATCGGTGAGATGGAGGCGTGCGAGTTTGGCGACATGGCGGACTTGGTCTTGCGTTGGTATCATAGGTTGGTATACTGTTTAGGAATACACGGCAAATTTGGAAATGTGTAAAAGCGAGGAGTCCAAGAAAGTGATTTTTTTGACGATAGAAGTTTACTTATTTGTAAGCGACTGAGACAAAAAATGAGACTGACGACCCGTTCTCCGTAGTAGTATAAATATTTTATTTTGAAATACTACGAAGGATGAAAGAAATACGAAGCTTTTCCACTTTTCCTTATCGTAATGATTTTACACCCTAAAGCAAGCCATGCCACAAGACAATCAACTCTCTCCACTTTTTGGTCATATGCAAGACACCCCTCCAGGAGATGCGACTCCCGCGCCTCAGGAGGTTTCTGATAAAACAAGTACTATTCTCGAGGGACTCTCTGCTGCGCCAGCTACTCCTGAATCCGCACCTTCTGAATCTCCATTTGGTACGACAGTTTCGAGCGCTCCGACTACACCTGTTTCCGATGTACCTACTTCAATTGCTGACATAATTCCCACAGCACCTGTTTCCGAACCGCTCTTTGGCGTACCGACTTCTTCTGTCGTACCGGAGACGCCACCTATAGTTCCAACACCTCTCCCCGAAATACAGTCCGAGACACCATCACTTCCAGAGATTTCTTCTACCCCAGTTGTCGAAACCGCTCCTACAGAAAATATTCCTCTCGAAGACGATGAAGATAGAGACATACCTCTACGAATCATCCCTGTGACTCCACTCACTCCTCCTGAAACACCGGAAGAGAACAGTATGTCTTGATCATGAATAGAAAAAGAAAAGAAGGCTCCGACAGATGATTCAAAACTCGCAGAATACCTCCAGGCAGACAAGGTCTACCAAGAAATGGTACGTGAGGAAAGCCCCGAAAAAATCCGTCTTCAGATCGCTATCCGTTACACGCTCCTCATGTTCGCGATATTTCTTGTCTTTGCATGGATTGTGAGTAATCGTGTTATTATGTTTGGTTTTTCTGAATTTGTCTGGCTGGCTCGTATCCGTGACCTTCTCTTTGCTGTTATGGCTGGACTCTTT
>JBFZBA010000051.1:0-11508 GCA_041308705.1 Candidatus Altimarinota bacterium | reverse complement strand
CCAATATGTTGGAGGAGGAGAAGCGAGTCTTCTGCTGATTGAGATTTTGTTGCTATTGTGATCTGGAGGCCGTGAGTCTTTACGATGTCATCCTGGATGATCTCTGGGAAGAGTGTCTGTTCACGGAGTCCGAGACTAAAATTTCCTGATTTATCGATGCTCTTTGCACGGAGTCCCTGGAAATCACGAACACGAGGGAGGACAACATGGATGAGCTTCTCGAGGAAGTCATACATTCTCTGTCCACGAAGTGTGACCGTGAGACCAACTGGGAGACCTTCTCGGAGTTTGAAGTTCGAGACTGCTTTTCGAGATTTTGAGAGAACTGGTTTCTGACCAGTGATGAGTGTGAGGTGCTGCTCAAAGAGTGAGTAGTCCTTGTGACCACCAGTCACGAGAGAACCGATACCCATGTTCACGACGACCTTGTCGAGACGAGGAAGTGCGTTCACATTCTTCCCGAGCTCTTTTTGGAGCTTTGGAAGAACGGTCGATGTATAGTGTGTGCGGAGAGACATAAAAAGAAAAAATATTAATCGATAGCTTTACCTGTTTTGACAGAGATGCGAGAAGTGCGAGCTCCTTGCTCGATACGAATTCTGGTTGGTTTTTTTGTAGATGGGTCGATGAGCATGACATTTGAGATGTGAATTGCTTTTTCAAATTGAATTTTCTGGCCTGGAGTTGTCCCCTGTTTCTTCACGTGTTTTGTGACGATGTTGACACCTTCTACGATGAGCTTGTCATCCTGTGGAAAAGTACGGAGTACTTTTGCCTCAATAGGAGTGCGCTTTTCGACGCCATCTTTATTTGTCTCGACACGGAAGCGATTCTTCCCCGCTATGATGCGGACAGTGTCTCAGGTATGGATTTTCATTTTTTTCATATTTTGGAAAAGTTTAATATTTTGTACTTTGTACTTATTTAGATAACTTCTGGTGCTTTGGAAATAATAGACTTGAATCGTTTGTCACCTCGGAGCTCTCGGAAGACAGGACCGAAGACACGAGATCCAACAGGTTCACCCTTGTCATTCACGATGACACATGCGTTATCATCAGAGCGAACAGTAGAACCATCTGCTCTCTTCACAGGGCGTGAAGTACGGATGACGACTGCTCGGACGACTGCATGAGCCTTTACCTGACCATCTGGTGCTGCTTCCTTCACAGAGCAGACGATGATATCACCGACGCGAGCGTAGCGGTGTCGTGTTCCTTTTGGTATGCAGAAACAGAGTACTTCTTTAGCACCTGTGTTATCAGCGACGACGAGTCTTGTTTCTTTTTGTATCATATATGAGAAGTTTTGAGTTTTAAGTTTTCAGAAGAAATTCTTTTATTTTGTACTTTGTACTTTGTCTTTTGTATTCATTTCAGGGATGACTTTCCAGCAAACAGTTTTTGAACGAGGAGTTGTCTCTTCGATTGTGACAGTCATACCTTCCTCGAGTGGAGTGTCTGTATGAGCATGAAACTTTTTTGAAACTGGGACATCCTTTCCGTATTTTGGGTGTTTGAGATATTCTGTCACCTTGATGGTGACGGTTCCCTGCATTTTCGTGGAGGTGATAACCCCTGTTTTAGTTCTTGGCATATTATTTGAGTTTAAGTTTAGTGAGATGACGAGCTATAGCACGGCGTGCTTCTCTCAGCTTGTGTACTTCCTTGAGCTCTCGGAGAGAATGCTTCATCTTGAGAGAGAAGTGTTCAGCTCGAAGTGTCTTCAAATCTTCAGACTTTTTTGGTGCTGCTTCTTTTTTGACGGGCTTTGTAGTTTTTTTGGTTGGCATAGTGATATATATTAGGCTGCGAGTGAGAGAAGTGAAGTACTATCGATGATAGCTGTTTTGACTGAGAGCTTTGCTCCAGCGAGGACAAATGCCTCTCGTGCGAGCTTCTCAGGAACACCATCAATTTCAAAAATCATTGTACCAGCTGGGACAGGAGAGTGGTAGTACTCTACGCCTCCTTTTCCTCAACCCATTGGGACTTCGAGAGCTTTCTTGGTAAATGGTTTGTGTGGGAAAACACGGCACCATACTTTTCCACCTCTCTGGAGTCGACGAGAGATAGTCTTTCTCGCAGCCTCGATTTCACGAGCAGAGAGAAATCCTGATGTCATAGCCTTGAGACCAAATGATCCATGAGCGAGCATAAAGCCAACTGTAGCGTTGCCCTTCATGGTGCCACGCATGAGCTTTCTGTATTTTGTTCGTTTAGGTTGTTGCATAGTAGAAAAGTTTAGTTCGTGTAATTGTTATATTAATTATTCTCGACATCTCATTTATAAATCCAGATCTTGAGACCGATGATACCGTACTGAGTGAGAGCGTGCTCTACAGCATAATCGATAGAAGCTTTGATTTTTTGACTTGGGACATTTCCTTCTTTGTAGAGTTCGTGTCGAGCAATTTCAGCACCTCCGATACGACCAGAGACACGGATCTTGATACCCTTTGCACCTTTTTCCATAGCCTTCACGATAGCCTGCTTGATAACACGACGGTATGGGAGACGGCGCTCGATCTGACGACCGATGCTATCACCGACGAGAGTCGCATGAACATCTGGGTTTTTGATTTCTTTGACATCGATGTTTACTTTCTTTCCGTAGAGTGCTGTGAGTTTCTTTTGAAGTTTTGTGAGATTTTCACCATTCTTACCGAGGATGAGCGCTGTACGAGATGTGTAGATGATAGTACGAAGTCCTGCATCGCTGTGAGTGATACTGACATGACCAACTGGGAGACCCTTGAAAAATTTACGAATCAAATCACGGATGATGACATCCTGCTGAATAGCGAGTGTGTATTCTGCTTTGTCGTAGTATCCTGTAGATGCCCAAGAACGGGTTGTTCCGATACGCCATGAGATGGGGCTGACTTTGTGTCACATAGGAGAATTTTTTAAGTTTTAAGTTTTGATTTGATAATTATTTTTGAGACAGTTCGAGAAATACATGACTCGTGTGCTTGAGGATACGATGACTACGACCTCGACCAACTGGTCGTGCGCGCTTGTATGTAGGACCTTGAGCGATAGAGAGCATGTGAATCTTGAGATCATCCTTGACAGCGCCATCATTGTGAACAGCATTTGACGCCGCACTAAAGAGTACCTTGTAGAGGATATCCCCTCCTTTCTTTGAGAAGAGTCGGAGCATAGCGAGACCGTCATTGACCGACTTACCTCGTACGAGGTTTGCGACAACACGGAGTTTCTTTGGTGAGATGCGGGCGTTTTTGAGAGTAGCTTTCATAGTGTTAATTGTTTCGAATATTATTTCTTACCAGCGTGTTTGATAAATTTACGAGTAGGAGAAAATTCGCCGAGACGATGTCCAACCATATCTTCTGTGACAAACACTGGTGTGTGCTGTTTACCGTTATGAACACCAAATGTATGACCAACAAAATCAGGATGAATCACAGAAGCGCGAGCCCATGTCTTGATGACGCTTTTTTTATTTGTTGTATTGAGAGTAACCACTTTTTTCATGAGGTACTCTGGGATAAATAATCATTTTTTGAGACTGCGTGACATATTATGAAGCTGAAGAATTAGAAGTGACGCGTGATCCTCGTTTGTTTGTAGCAACCCACTTATCTGTTCGTTTGTTTTTGCGAGTTTTGACACCGAGTGCTGGCTTGCCCCATGGGGTTGATGGCTGACGACCAATAGAGACATGGCCTTCACCACCTCCATGTGGATGGTCTACTGGATTCATCGAAGAACCAGAGTTATGAGGACGACGCCCCATCCATCGACTACGACCAGCCTTACCGATGACAATCTGATTATGATCTGTATTGCTGACGACGCCGATAGTTGCGAAACATTCTTTGTGTACAAAACGGACTTCACCTGAACCCAACTTGATTTGAGTGTATTCACCTTCTTGAGAGACAACCTGAGCACTCGCTCCAGCAGAACGAACTGCCTGAGCACCCTTTCCGATGATGAGCTCGACATTATGAACGAAGAGACCAGTTGGGATATTTCCTACTTTGATTCTATTTCCGACAACAGGCTTTGCATCAGCAGAAGTGATAATAGTGTCACCGACCTTCATAGTCGAGTGAGCGAGGACATAGCGATGTTCTCCATCTGCATCCTTTACAAGAGCGATAAACCCAGAACGATTTGGATCATACTCGATAGTCTCGACGACTGAAGGAACATCCATCTTTGTAAATCGGAAATCCATGATACGGAGACGACGCTTGTGTCCACCACCGCGGAATCGAGAAGTCGTACGACCGTACGAATTTCGTCCACCGCTACTCTTGCGAGAAGTTGTGAGTTTTTTTAGAGGTCGGTCTGTCGTGATCTCGGCAAATGCATTACCAGTCATTCATCGACGGCCAGGAGTAGTAGGTTTGTAGATTTTGATTGCCATATATTAATCTTTTGAGAGGTGAAGTTTAGCAAGCTGAGTTATAGGCTTGTCGAGAGACACATATGCTTTTTTGATAGTAGCACGGCGTCGGATAGTTCCTTTTTTACCATTACGAGTTTTGAGATGGTTCTTTGCTATCTGGACAGATGATACTTCACGGTCATAGAGCTCATGAAATGCACGCTTGATGTCAGTCTTTGTTGCGTCTTTTGCGACGAGGAAAGTATAGACATTACCAGTCTCAAGCATACGAGACTTGTGTGATTCTACTGGTCAGAGGATAACAGAATAGATGTTCATAGTTTATGCGGTAAAATGAGAAGAAAGTGTCGCGAGAGCATCCTTTGTAAAGACACAGAAATCGTATTTGAGAATCTCAGCAGGACTCGCGTGAGTGACTACATCTACATGAGTACCATGGAGATTGGTGAGACCGAGGATAGATTTTGATTCGAGAGCAGAGACAAATACGAGCGCTGTGCCATCCTTTGTGATGTCAGCAAAAGTTTTTGCCATAACTGATGTCTTTGGATCGATAGTATCAATAGTGCGGATTTTCCCTTCCATAGCCTTGAGCGTGAGAGCAGATGCGAGACCGAGACGACGCTCTTGAGCATTCATATCAACATGAAAATTTGCGTTGCTCTTTGGGCCGAAAGCGACTCCACCACCCTTACGAGTTGGCGAACGATTGCTTCCTTTTCGAGAAGCACCAGCACCTTTTTGTTTTGTGAGCTTGCGAGTTGAGCCGCGTCGTTCACTTCGAGACTTTGTATGTGCGATAGCAAATCGACCATTGTGGCTCTGGAGAAGCATGAGACGACTGAGGACATCGAGATGTGGGACAACACCAAAGAGGGATGCGTCGAGTGTGTCTGGAGTTGGGATAGAGAGAGAAGTCATATTCAATTTAATGCCTAAAATACGAGATAAACAAAAGTATTCATTGCTCCTGGTACTGGACCACGAACAGCGACGATATTGTTTGTTGGATCGATGAGCTCGACAGCGACAGCTGCGAGAGTGACAGTTTTATTACCGTGACGACCGTGCATCTTTTTACCTGGTTTTGTACGACGAGGCTTGCGACATCCTATAGAACCGAGTGCTCGGTGAAACTTGGAACCATGACCTCCTGGACCTCCTTTGAAGTTCCATCGTTTCATAGCACCAGTGAACCCTTTACCTTTTGAGACTGAAGTGAGCTTGACTGAAGCGACACCTTCGAGTGTATTCACATCGAGAGCATCTCCTACATTCATAGCAGCAGCTGTATCATAGGGTACTTCTTTGCGTTTGACTGTTTTGCCTTTTGCATTTTTTGCATCGAGCACGAGAGCTGAGTAGCCATCCTTCTCTGTCGTCTTTATCTGACGGATAGAGAGCTGTGGTACACGCAGAAGTGTCACGGCGACGAGAGCGTCTCCGCGAGCGATTTGCGTCATTGATATTTTTTGTGCGACAAGTCCAGACATATATAAAAGAAATCTTAGGCTCTTACGGACACCTCTGAAGGTGAAGTATAAGGGCCAAACTAGGAAATGATTCACTCCCGTTGAGAGGAGGAAAACGTCGGAAGTATAAAAAGAAGATGGCAATTGTCAAAAGTTTTTTTTATGTTTTGTAAAGTGGTAAAAATGCTCTCGGACCCTGAGTACAAAAAATATCTATGAAGTCTAAAAATCCCTAGAAAAGAGGCTCTTGACAATGAAAAAATCGGACTATTATCCGCACACTTTATTTTTTAACCCCATTCTCTATGAAAAGTCTCGTAGATTTCCTCGGAAGTCATGTCGTCACTGAGATGAGTCGTAAGCCATGAGAGAAGCCAGTGCCTACACAAGTTGTAGAGCAACTGCCTGTATCGAGGGATAGTGCTCTCGTAGCATTTCTCGCACGACAAGAAGCTCTCAAGCTCGCTCGAAAATCTCGTTAAGGCGAGTATATTTGAGAAATATGTGTTTCTCAGTAATTGATTGGTAAGCAACTTTTTGCTTATCTTTTTTTTGCCAATTTTTGACATAGAGCTAATTATTCTATTATGCATAAATAATTCCTATGATTCCAGTACCCCACTCCCAACCCCCAGAAAATCGCGAAGAGGTAAGCATCGTCTCGATATCTACTGATCTAACAACTCGAGATATGGTAGTATGAAGAATTATTAATCAGACAGGAGACGGATTTTTTATCCGTCCAGGTCACGAACTAGACGAAAATACTGATATCTACATCACCTCTCTCTCGCGAAGAACTGTCTCTGAAATGCAGGGAAGATTTGCAGGTGTCATCGTATACATAGTCGAAAATGAGTATGCTATCGTACCAGACGGAGACAGAAAAACCACGCTTGATAGACTCCCCTGAACACTCCGAGCAATTGCACGCGAAATAGGGCATGAGCGCATAAAAAAGTAGTTCTACTTTTGACATATCTCGCAACCTGCCTACAATGCCCCTACCTTATCAAGAGCAGGCGAGAGACGAAACTCCGCGACCCTGCAGCAAATCTGGCTTCGCAAATAAAAAATAAGAGAGAAAAGAGAAGAGTGACGGAATTTTTATAAATCCACATTTTTTCTTTTTTATCTTTTCTTTCTTCTCTGCCCAGCTGGTAGTGCTCCACTTTCGATAGATAATTGGTTCATTCTCCAAATATTTACAAACAACGATAAGGCAACTTGTCGTTTTTTTTATTTAAAAAACCACATTTTTTCTGTTTTGTTTTTTATTTTTTCTCTTTTTAGAACTATGTTCAAAACCGCTGAATCCGTGTCTCCAGGACACCCAGACAAAATGTGTGATCAGATCTCTGATGCATTTCTCGATGCCTGTCTCGCGACTGATCCCCTCTCCCGTGTCGCTATCGAAGTGATGGGCGGACATGGTGTCGTGACAATAACAGGTGAGCTCACCACGACTGCCTATGTCGATCCTCAGCCTATCGTGAAGAGAATTTGCGGCGAGGGTGTCGGAGTCATGGCAAATATCGTCAAACAATCTCCAGAAATCGCACAAGGTGTCGATACAGGTGGTGCTGGTGACCAGGGCATCATGGTCGGCTATGCAACACGCGAAACTCCGACCTACATGCCACTCGAATACGAGCTCGCACGACGACTCAATGAATACCTCTGGGCGCTCCATCCAAATGATGGGAAAACACAGGTGACATTGGATGTCACAGGAGACAGTAAACTGTGAACAGTAAACAGGGTGGAGCTCGTCGCAGTCGTCGCTTCTTGGTGTGGTACTCCGCATGATATCCTGAGAGAGGAAGTGACAGAATTTCTGAAAAAGGAAGAACTCCTCAAGGGTCACGATATCGCCGCTGCGAAGCTCCATCTCAATCCCGCGGGTGATTGGAATATCGGTGGATTCACTGCTGATACTGGACTCACTGGGAGGAAGCTCGCTGTCGATAACTACGGACCTCGTGTGCCTCTCGGTGGTGGTGCTTTCTCTGGAAAAGATCCAACGAAAGTCGACCGCTCTGCTGCCTACAAGGCTCGCCAGATGGCAGTACAAATCCTCGAAGAGAAAGGAGCCAACGAAGTCCAGGTACAAATTGCCTATGCTATCGGCTACCCACACCCTGTCTCATGCGTCGCATGGATAGATGGTGTCGCAGAAAACCAGGACATCCTCCGAGATGACCTCACTCCTCAGGGTATCATCATCTCTCTCGACCTCTGCCGTCCTATCTACGAACAAACCGCTCGTTATGGGCATTTCGGACGGGGTTATATGTGGGGGTAAAATTAGATTTATGAATGATGAAAATCCAAAATGAGTTCCTTTAGGATCAATAATTGAATCTACAGTGATCGCTCTTGCTGCGTCTTTCCCAATTACTGGAAGTATAGCTTCTGGATGGACTGAATATAAAAATTATAAGCAAACTCAACACATTGAAGATATACTAGTCTGATTTGCGAAGAAACTTGAAGAATTGAAAGAAAATGTTGACGAAAAATATCTAACAACCGAGGAAGCAAAGAGATTAGTAGAACGAACATCAATTTTAGGAAAAGATGAAATTAGAGAGGAAAAAAGGAAAATGCTTTCGGAGTTCTTAGCTAATTCGAGCACTAAGTCTTTATCAACAGATACGGAAAAAGATATGGTCTTAGATACAATAGAAAAAATTAGCCCCTCGCAAAGTCGATTACTGTGTTCGATAACTGAATTATTGGTTATTCAGTGGGGCAGAGAAAATATAAAAATATGAAGCGATTATGATCCAGATGATAAACAAAAACCAACTCTTGGATATATCCTAGAGTCTTGATTGGTTAGGATATATCTCAAAAATTCGACAAAAGAAAATACAGAAGCTAGTTTAGATTATATGGTTTCTATAGGTGTTATAGAGCTACAAAGTGCTAGATGATGGGTCAAAGTATGAGGAAAGACAGGTATTAAATGATACCGTCCTACAAAATTAGGGATTAAAGTCCTTGAATACTTAGGAATCAGGGTTAATGAAATGACAGAAAATAAAGAATAATATATGCCAGAAATCCTCAACATCATCAATATAGACGACCGGATTATTGGTCAGACCAAACACACGAACTAGTCTCTATGCTCAACTGACGAGCCAGGTGATGAAGCAAGAATTGTCTCCACAATAAACGCTTTCATCCTTTTTGCATCTTCTACACAAAATCTCTCCTGGCTAAATCTCGCAGCGAGATCATACACTGCTCAGATATTTGCTGTATTTATTGAGATGATTGCGGCAGGCTCAGTGTAGGGCTCTTTTCATTGGAGTAGAGAATACACCTCTCACTCCTGGACTTCCCCTCCGTATGGTGAGAGGATTCTGTCGACTTCATCAGTGGTATGAGTTATAGCATCTGAATCATATCATTCGCGTAATCACATAACGATTCTACAGACAGGGTCAATATGAGGAACTAGTTCGGTAAATCCATTGAGTCAGAGTTTTTCTACCAGTTTTTGTGTTGTTCTCCTGCACGATTCTATATCTGGTATGCCATATTTTTCACGAGGGTAGCGAGTCCGTGTAATGCTGTTATCGAGTCATGATTTGAATCCGAGGAAATTCTCTCCCTGTGTATGAACAGTATCTCGTATTGCATACTGTAGTCGTGATTCACTCCTACCATCAAGTGAAAAACTTCATGACCAGAGATCTATTTCTTCTCGCTTGGTAAATTGCATATTTTATTATGTGAGTCTGCTACACTATATTCCTAACTTATCTCTCAGCAAGTTCAGATGATGTTTCACTCTCTCTTCGTCTTCGAGGAAGTAGGGATTGAGCTGTCCGAGAGTACCGTGTGTTTTTCCTGGTTCTTTTTCTCCATGATTATCAGATCAGAATGTGAGGAGGAGATTGTATCGCTCGCGGATGTCGAGGATAACCTGTGCCCATTCTGGCGTCGCGAGAGCGTTGAGTTCTATACCCATCACACCCTGGTCGACGAGGTGTGCGATATCAGCTTGTAATCAGGCTATGCCATCGTATTTTCTCCAGCTAAAATTGGGATGTGCGATAGAGATAACTCCGCCCATATCTCGGACGATGCGACTCGCTTCTCCTGTGGTTGGTTCGTATTCTGGTATTTCGACAACTCCTACAGGATTGCGCCCTTCTCGAGTCAGACACTCTCTCATAAATCAGAATCTATCAGGGGTAGATGTCTGTCTCTGTTGGTCACGATTTGCGAGTGGTACAGCGTCTGGCGTGCTGTAGACATACGCAGAGAGGTGAGCATTATTGAGACTCAGAGGGTTATATCATTTACTTCGTGCCCAGTTCTGCAATCATGCGTAGCTCAGAGGATATCCATGAGTAATGAGTCGCTCGACTTGCTGACGAATTTTCTCAGCTTTCCCTACACGAGTTCTCTCGAGCATCGCCTGAGCTTCATCACTAAATTCTCACGCATAGGCTGTCATATGAAGTCAGACTTTCCTGAGTCCAGCAAAAAAATGTGTAGAAATCTCACTCGCGGGAGTAGTCTCAATACCTCTTGTGCGAAGCTCGTCCGCGAAGCCATCACTCACGAGGTCGTGATCAGTGAGCGTCGCAAATTCGACTCCAGAAGAGACGAGATTTTCGAGTACTTGTTCTGGTCGGTCTCGCCCATCAGAGAGGGTGGTATGGAAATGGAGGTCAGCTTTCATAATGAGAATTTAGGAAATAATTATATTGTTCTGTTCGTTATAGGAGATGAAATAAAGATATGGATTTTTAAGGGGCGAACTGTCTGAGCGGGTGAAAACAGATATCGAGATGAACCGGGTCTATAGCGAGTTTTTGCCCCTTGAATGCTTTTGGTACTTTTTGCAGAAAAAGTACGCAGGAATGATGTGAGTTTCATAGGAGTTATTAAGAAATAACACACTCATCTTAGTACGAATTTTTGTTTTTGAAAAAAATGTCTATAGTTATGAACAAAATAGAAATACTATTCTCTATTTATACTATCATAGAGAGCAAAAGTTGCTCTAAAATAATTGTTAAAAAAATGAACATATGAAGTACGAAGCATTTTTTTCGCGTCTAGGATTTGGAAAACTCGAGAGTGATATCTATGTCACTCTGCTCCAGAATTCTCCTCTCTCTATCTCTGATATTGCCCGCGAGATAGGGACATACCGAGGGGTTCTCTATCGCATCATTCCACTCCTCCTCGAGAAGTGAGTCATCAGTATCGAGAAAGAAGGCAAACGAACACGCTACCGTGCAGAATCTCCAGAGAAACTTCGCGCATTATACGAGGCAGAACAGGCGACATTTGAAACCATTATTTCGCAGATGGAGCGAGATTACGAGATTGGCGGAGAGAAGCCAATTCTGCGTTATTTTGAAGGAAAAGACGAACTCAAAAAAATATTTATTGATGTCGGACAAACACTTCCAAAAGATGGAACCTGGTATCGATATTCTTCGAGAAAGGCAGATAGGAGTCCTGACTCGGATCTCGTAAAGCGATACAAAGAACTCCGCAACGAAAAAAAGCTCCAGCGCATGATTATCACCAATGATGAACTCGCCCGAACAAAGCGATGGTGACTCGATAGTGAAATGGTCTCCGTTCCTGCTTCATATGACTTATTCGAAGACAACTG
>JBFZBA010000050.1:0-6270 GCA_041308705.1 Candidatus Altimarinota bacterium | reverse complement strand
TTTATAGTCTTTGTGAGCTTTATTTTTTCTGGAAATTGAAATTTATTAAATGCATTTTTATCTAAAAAACCGACAATATAAATTCTTTCTCTTGTTTGAGGAATATCCCCATATTCCATTGAATTCATGACCTTATCTGTCACATGATAGCCAAGACTTTCTAGTTCGTTATATATTATTTTTAGCGTTTTTCCATTATCGTGATTCTTGAGGTTCTTTACATTTTCTAACAAGAAAGCCTTTGGTTTTCTATCTTTTAAGATTCTAATTATATCAAAAAATAAGTCTCCTCGACCATCATCATTAAATCATTTTTTATATCATGCTATCGAGAATGGCTGACAAGGGAATCATCATGTTAGAATATCAAAATCTGGAAATGATTTTGACGATATTTTTCGGACATCTCCGAGAGTCATAGCATTTTTACTGTCAAGAATTCCTGCAAAATTGTAATCAAATGTTATTTTACAATTTTTATCAAAATCGTTTGAAAAAACACACTCAAATCCTGCATTTTGAAATGCAATTTTTACTCATCAAATTCAGGCAAATAAATCTATGAATTTAAACTTCATAGTTTGGATTATATATATAATTTAAATTTTGCAGCAATTAGAATGGATTTTTTCTTAAACTCCAGGTATCTCTTCCTCTAACATCACATTTCCAGCTGTGTCATACTCCTTCGCTAAAGCTTCGGAAGCATTATTTTTTGGTCTAGATGAGCGTCAATAATAGGTACAGGTCATCGCTTCTGTATCGACAGTCCATTTTTCTACCCCTGCGTCTGCGGCGTCCGTGCAAAATGTCTGATAATCTGTTTGGCCTTGTTGATGAGCTGTGAGTCTCTCCTGAAATTCTCCAGCATTGCTCGTTTGAGCTACTGTGAGAGGCTCATATTTCGCAGGAGAATGTATCTCATAGTCGTCGTCCCTGAAGTATTCTCCGTGACCATCATGGACGAAGATGTCGTATTTTCTCACACCGAGTGTGATGAGGTCAACGACATATTGTGGGAAGTCGGCACCGCTTTTTACCTTTGAGTGAGCTTCTCTGATTTGATCGAGGGTGAACATAGGTGCATTATAGGTATTTCACACTTTCCTCAAACGCTTTTGATGATATTATTTAGGTATTCTTCCCCATATAGATGCAAATATTCTAGGGATGTGACCTTGTTTGAGACCTTTATCACCGTAGACTTTAGTAAAATCTCTGAATATTTCTTCTTCTGCTGGTCCTCTATGGTAGGTCGTTCCTGCCATAATACCGACACTTCAGAGCTCACCTGTTGTTGTCATGGATTCCATTCATGGTAGGAGTGCCGGACCCATCGGATAATGCCTCTTGTCCCATTCTTTTTCATCGATTGGAATCATGACATCTGATGGGAGAAATCTCGTCGGAGCAATACTGCATGTCGCTCTCACTATTTCTGCTTCGGAGGCGTCCCTATGGACTATGAGATTCATCGGAGATGTTTTGCTCTCAATCCATATTGCTGATAATCATGGGTCCATGCTGACAGTCTTTCCAGTCAGTCTGAGTACATCAGCAGCTACAGCATCTGTTATTTCCCTCAGAACTGCTTGTAATTCTGCTTGTAATTCAGTTTTAGGAGTATCCTGTATGTTTATAAACTCGTCTCTCCTCTCTCCTGTAAACTGAAATCACTGTGCAATAATCTGTTCTTGTACAGTCGTGAGTCGTTCATTTACAGGTAAAAAAGATCCTCCTCTGTGGACCATATTTTCAAAATTTCCTCGTATATCGGGCGCACTAAAAATAGTATTCATATTTTTATTATAAATATAAATATATATTGTCAAATATCTAAATAGCTTCCGCTATCTCCTTTACTGCTTTTAATGCTTCGTCCCAGCCAGCGACCGCGTCGGCGTATTCTTCTTCATCGAGGTCTTCGGTTTGTCCTTCGGTGCCTGTGAGGATGGTATTATTACCCTGTGAGGCAAATTTGTAGGTGATGACGGAGGTGACTTCGCCCGTGTCCTCAGCATCGAAGAGATCATGCTCGATGAGTTCGTGTTTTTTGATTGCGAGGAGAGCACCGCGAGTGTACATCACGCCGTCGTTGCCCATCCAGCCAAAGTCGCTGCCGACTTTCCAGTCTGTGACATATTTACCACCCATTTTCTCCGTGAGTGTAGGATCGGTGAAGACTCTCCAGACAGTTTCGACGGGAGCTTTTATCGTGATGGATTTGGTGATGTGGTCTTTGGTCATAGGAGGATTATATTCCTGATTCCCGTCATTCCAAACTTGATTTGGAATCCAGGTCAAATATTTATTCCTTGATTCGTTCTGGTACTTTTGATGGCAAAAGTACCCAAAACCACCGAAAGCAAATAAACTCGCTTTCCTGCCCAGCAACTCTTTACTGTTTTTCATGACGCTCAGACAGTATTTGCTCTCGGACTCTCGTTTCTGTTTTTCAGGATATAAATCCATTATTTTGTACTTTGTCTTTTGTACTTTTAGCTAGGTTTTTAGCTGTCTCGAAACGCTTTTGAGAGATTCTTATAGGCTGGTGAGAATCTCGCGAGGATCGATACGATGAACCCTATAAGACCTGCGGTGCAGAAGATGAGTGCCATACCTCGTGCATCACCAGTTCAGAACCATGAACCGATGAGTGTCACACCAGCGCCAGTGGTCATAAATGGTATCGTGATATACTGAGCAATTGGTCCGATCATAAATGTCGTGAGGGGGCTTGCGGCTGATTCGACGCTCTGTGCAAATCCTATGACGCGACCCTGTTTCTCGTAGGGGATGACTTTCTGGACGATGGTCTGTTCTGAGGCTTCGATGATTGGCATGAGAATCATCCACGAGACTATTCCGACCATGAAGAATATGATAGAGGCATTCATGGTGAAAAATATACAAGTGAACCAGGTCACCATATTGAGTCCGATGAGTGTGCGGACGGGATTTTTACCCACTCCACGCTTTGCGACTATCGTCCCTCCGATGATAAATGCAAAGCTGAGAAAGCCCCACATGATTCACCAGGTCTGTACCGAGACGAGAGAGAGTCCGTAGGGGTCCATGAGAGCCATAAATACTCCACCGAGGAAATTATTAAATGTCGTGAGAAATATGAGTGATATGTAGCCTGGGACAGAGCGGACGAGTGCGAGTGTTCATCGGAAATCAAATTTCATAGATTTTTTTTCTTCATTTTCTCTGATTTTTTCCTCAGGACAGGGAATGGTAAATATATGCAATAACGCGACAGCGGTGAGCACGATGCTGGATATGATAACCCAATTCATCCCCAGAAATCCTATGACGAGACCCGATGCGACTGATGTGAGAGCAAATGAGAGTCCATTGATGGTGGCTACTTTTCCATTTGCCTTTTCTCTCTCCTTATCACGGAACAGGAGTGTGATAAGTGTGGTCATACTGATATTTCTGAGATTCCCGAGCATGCTCCCGACCATCATCACGATGATCAGTGCCCAGAGACGCGGTGACCATGGATCTGACCAGTCTCCTGTATGAGTGAAAAATATGAGAGCACCCGTGATATAGGCTGCGAGTGAACCGATACTCGAGGTGATCATGACATTTTTCTTGGTATGATGATCGACAAAAGCACCAAAGAAGAGCGCAGAGAGCATATTGCACACTGTGAAAAATCCTGCAATCCATGAGGTCGCGAGGACAGAACGAGTTTCGAGATATACCCAATAAGTAATCGCAAACCAGATAAACGCATTGGTGGTGCCCGCTATAAAGTTATTTCCCAGGAGATGGTGAAATATGGTCTGTTCATGGTGCTTGATTTTCATCAGGGCATTATACAAAAACACCCCTGATTACAAGCACTTTTACTGTGAAATTAGCTCTGACTGTACCAGTCAGCAGGATCAATGTTATTCACTGTTTGACCAGCTGTGACGAGTACCGTGATGAGTGCGTGTGATGGGCAGTTAGCCTTGAGTCCACAAGTCACAAATTCTGAATAGAGACCTCTATATGTGCTATCTGGGAGTTGTGCTGTGACCGTGTATTTCCCGGGAGGAACCTCGATTTTATAGCCTGTTCCGTAGGTATACTTTAAATCTTTTATGTGTTTTGTGGTGCACAGAATTTCTGCTGTTTCTGTATTTTTTGCACAGATTTCTATGTCAGGGGGGATTCATTCTGACGGGAAACTGAGTGATCATTCTATCGTCCCTACTTTTACTTCCTCTACTGTCGGTAGGGTATCTGGTGTTGTCTCGGGTATGAGTGAGCAGCTCGTGAGCAGGAGAGATGCTATGACCGCGAGAGTGGTTATTTTATTCATGATATGAAGAGAGGAATAAATGCACAAGAATTATAGTGCTTCTATGAAAAAATAAAAGGGAGTCAATGTAAAACATCACTTTGCATTTTGAACTTACGATTTTGCACTATACTTCCATCCTATGTCTACCCAACCCAATCTCCTGAACGATAAAATCTCGTCACTCCTGTGGAAAATCGGACTTCCTGCGGGAATCGGATTTTTTTTCAATACTCTTTTCAACATCACAGATGCCTACTGGGCAGGGAAGCTCGGTGTTGAAGCAGCGACTGCTATGAGTCAGACATTTCCTATTTTTCTCCTCCTCATAGTATTTAGCAATGGGCTCTCGAGTGCTGCCTCGACGCTTATCGGTAATGCCCTGGGATCCAAAAATGAGAAAGCTGTCGGGACACTCGTCCAGCATATTATTTTCCTCAGCATACTTCTCGTCATCGTCTTGACGCCGACATTGCTGTATTTTGCTCCAAAACTTCTCATCCTCACTGGTGTTCCAGATGCAACCGTACAGGCGCTGTCCCTCAGCTATATTATCCCTGTTCTCTCATTTGCATTTTTGTTTCTCTTTTCGTATACGATTAATGGTATCCTCAATGCTTATGGAGACACAAAAACCTACAGCCGGACACTTATCGTTGGAGCTATCATCAATGTTGGACTCGATCCACTCCTCATGTTCGGTATTCCGGGATGGTTTGAGTGAATGGGCATCGCGGGAGTCGCCTGGGCAACCGTCTCTATCCAGCTCGTGAGTCTCATGTATATGATATCCGTGCTGCATTGACGAGGTACTTTCGCACTCTGTCATTGGTCTGGCTGGAGACCATGATGGCAGACAGTGAGAGAAATTTTTCACATCGCTATTCCTGCGTCACTCTCGATGATTTTCGTCGCGGTTGGTATATTTGTCATCAACGCTTTTCTGAAGGAATTCGGTACCAATGTCATGGCGGTCTATGGCGTGGGGACGCGTATCGAGCAGATAGTGCTCCTGCCTATTATTGGTCTCTCTATTGCTTCTGCTGCAATCATAGCTCAGAATAATGGAGCGAAAAATTTCACACGAGTTCGAGAAGCGTACAAACTCTCACTCTGGTATGGTTCTCTCGTGCTCGTGCCTATGGCAATCATCATCTGGCTCGTCTCAGACAGACTCTATCCGCTCTTTATCACGAGCGATAATATTGAGACTTCGGCTGAAATCGTTCGTCTCGGTCGAGAATATACGATGGTTATATTGGGTCTTTTTTGGGGATATATATTTCTCTTTATCACGATAGGCGCTCTCCAATCCGTGAAGCGACCAATGTTTGGTCTCTGGATGGGACTTGTCCGCCAGGTAATACTTCCGGTCGTTGTTTTCACACTCATACTGAGATCTGGTGGAGATTACCTCGATATCTGGTGGAGTATATTTGGTATTGTCTGGTTCTCTGCGATTATCGCTATCGTGTATGGGATGCGGGTGTTTCGGAGTCTTGACTCAAAGTAAGCTATTTTACCAGATTCGTGCATCTAGGTAGTCTGTTATTCCTTTCTGTCGCAATTCGAGAACGCGATTAACACTTACTCGAACAGCATCTTCAACTTTAGGAAGCGTAAAGTTTTCTAAGTGTTTCCTTAGCTTTTTACTTCAGTTAGTCCACATTATCTTATCAGCTTCATTGAATTCACCAAAACCTCTCTCAACTGTAATTTCGCGATCCTTGACACCTTCTCTCACCTCTATTAATCCTGGTCATTTCCGAACATAAAAATTTGGTGCAATCATGATGCTTTCTTCTTGCTCAAGCCGGTGCACAATATCCTCGGTAGATGGCAAATTCATAGTATTCATATTATTTTGTATTAAATTTTGTCTATTTTAATTTAATATTTTATTTGTCAAATTATGTTGCACGAATTCTAATCTGAAACGCAACTAGTATGAGTGAAACATATCAAAA
>JBFZBA010000049.1:0-4994 GCA_041308705.1 Candidatus Altimarinota bacterium | reverse complement strand
CTCGTATCTGTCGTACAACCACTCGTTAGCTCTCATTCTCAAACTCCTCGTGACAAGGGAGTTTTTTTTTCTATAATCCCCTTGTTTTTAATACTTTCTCTATGACAAAAAAAATCAGAATCACTTGGATCCAAGTAATGGCGATATTCGCTCTCTTTGGTATACTTCTCGGCGTCGTCGGCACTGCATGGCTCGCACTGATGCCAGTCGCACCAGCTCCAGTGGTGATGCCGACTATTTCCGCAGAAGTTAATCCTTAGTTTATGTCACTACAAAAAATAGGGAGATTCCTCGTGCTTTTTCTCGCAGGATTTCTCCCATGGTCTGTTATTGTCTCTGTCACAGGTACAGAGCGTCTGGATATAGGGATTATACGATTTGCAAAAGAAATCCTTCTCGCAGTCATCATTATGGTCGCAGTAGGGGATATGTGGAGAAAAAAATACCTTCCTCAATTCGATAAGATAGACGCCGCAATTGGTATCTACATACTCGTCCTCATCGCTATTAGTGCCAGCACGGGCACTTCTCTCCTCTGATTTATTTACGGGCTTCGATATGATGCAGAATTTCTCATAGCGTTTGTGTGTTTTCGACAAGCTATCCGTTTGTGGGATATTCGCTTCTGGCAAGTTGGCAAAATATTTATCCTCTCTGGAGCAGCGATGCTTGCTATGAGCCTCATGATCCGCTATATTTTTGGAGAAGTATTTCTCACGATATTTGGATTTAGCGGTCAGGTCAGCGTCTGGGACGGAGCAGGACCTCCACCTATTTACCACGGTATACCAGGAGCGTCAATTGTGAGATTTCAGGGGCTTCTCGAGGGGCCAAATCAGATGGCATTTTTTCTCCTCGTCTATATGGGGACATATCTCTCATTGTTTTCTCGGTTCAGGAAATATCGTTTCATCAACACAGTCATTATCCTCTTACTCTTATTTCTCCTCACGCAGACCTACAGCAGGAGTGGACTTCTCGGTATGATGCTCGGCACAATCATCCTCATAACCTACCATATATCTGCAAAAATTCGTCGAGGGCACTTCCGGCTCCGCCATATAAATTGGAAAAAATTGAGCACAACTGTCGTACTTGTTCTCCTCGGGTGAACATTGGCAGTGTTTCAATTTGGTCCAAAGTTCACAGAAATTATCACGCGTAAATGATCAACATCTGCTCACTTTGAACGGATGTACATCGGTTATATACGATTCCTCGAACAACCACTCGGTCACGGTCTCGCTCAGGCAGGGCCAGCCAGTCGTGCTATTGCAGAAGTGAATCAGAATCCTATTCCTCTCGCCTCGCTTGACGGTGAGATGAAGCGACTTTGAGAATATTTCCTCGCTCGCAATCCTGACTTCATGATGAATACTGAACACTACTATATCCCAGAGAGCTGGTATATACAGCAACTCATCGAAGGGGGTATCATAGGTTTCTTCCTCTTTGCATTGATTTTCCTATTCCTCCTGATCCACCTAAGGAAATACCCAGCTATGCTCGCTGCACTTGCAGGAGTCCTCGTGATGAACACCTTTCTTCACTCATTTGAATCCGTCCACACAGCGCTTGTTTTATTCTTGATTATTGCGAGTCTCCGGAAATAACTAGAGAGTAGGATTTTCCCGAGTTCTCTTCATGATATATTCAAAGAAATCAGCCCCAGAAGTGTAGTTATCTCTATTGGTGAGCTCACTTTTTGTTATTGTCACGAGTTTGCGCCGAGTACCGTTATTTGTCTTCTTATATTCGGCAGAGAATGCACTTATAAATACGATATCTTGTTCAAATTCATCACTTGTTTGAGGTATTCTCATATTCATAGATTCATCTCACACGAGAATTTCATAATTTCACCAAAAAGGCAGAAAACGAATAGCTGTTTCTCAGAAAATATATTTTTCGGGTAATTCTACTGGTCCATAAATATTATAAGTGTGTCTAGGTATTTTTACTTCACTTGAAAAATGTGAGAGTATTCCGATCATCCGTCTCGCTATTTTGAGTTTCTGTATTTGGCTCTCGGGGACAAGTTTATTTTTTGGGAGATTTCTAGAATAATCCGGTCCTTCTTGTTTTTGTACAGCCACTGGTTCCAATGTTTCTTCTATCTCTGGAATGAGCGCATCTGTAGCAGTATCCATGTGTGAAAAATATATAATACAATCTCTGTAATATAACCAAAAAATCTGTATGTCAAATTATTAGAAGACAAAAAAATAAAAATCCCTATACTTCCCGTATGAAAATAGCCATAGTCCATGAAATGTTGATCAAGTTCTGAGGTGCAGAGAGAGTCCTCCTAGAGCTTATGAAACTGTATCCAGAAGCAGATATTTTTACTCTCATGTACGACGAGAAAAAAATTGGTGATGTATTCGCAAAAGAGAAAATTCAATGTACTTGACCAGCTCAATGGCTCTTCAAAGTCACAGGGAAGCCACGAGTATCACTTCCTCTCATGCCTGCTTCAGTGAGAACAATAGATCTCACCGGATATGATCTCGTTATTTCGAGTTCTTCAGGGTTTGCGCACGGAGTTTGAGCGAAGCTCAAAGAGAAAAAAGAAAAAATAAAAGAGAAAAGAGACGGAATATGAAATATTTCGGACAACGATAAACAATCAACGATAAACAATCAACAACTAATTCACATCTGTTATTGTCATTCTCCAGCGAGATACCTCTGGGATGCAACGGATGAAGTTCAAGCAGAACTTGGTATAAAACAAGAGAAAAGAGAAAAGAGAAAAGAGAAAAGAGGAGGCTTTATTTCGTCTGTGAAAAGAATTATTCTTTGACCACTTGTTCGTCTCCTATTTTCTTGGCTTCGTAGTGTCGATCTCAGAGCTTCCAAATCTCCAGATATCTATATCGCCAATAGTCGTGAAGTGCAGGGGAGAATTCAGAAGTATTATCAGAGAGATTCAGTGATTCTCTGGCCGCCAGTTGATACACTTCGCTTCGCTCAAATGAACAATGAAAAATGAACAATGAAAAATGATGGATGAGTAAAAATTTCAGAGAGGGAATTCTATGTTGTCACTTCGGCGCTCACGCCATTTAAACAGGTTGATAGAGTTATTCGTGTGATGAATCGTTTGAATATACCACTCAATATCATCGGAGATGGTGCACAGAGAGGAGAGCTCGAGAAAATAGCAGGGAAAACGATAGAATTCCTCTGAAAAATATCTGATGAAGAAGTCGTAGGGGTCTATCAGCAGGCTCGAGGATTTCTCATGTCACAAAAGGAAGATGCCGGAATCGCTCCACTCGAGGCCCTCGCTGGAGGAGTTCCAGTGTTTGGGCTAGCAAAAGGAGGATTGCTCGAGGTAAATATTGATGGCGTGACGGGACGATTTTTCCCTGAAGAAACGGATGAAAGCTTTGAGCGAGGATTCCTCGAATTTGACCATGAAATAGGGGAGGGAAGGTACGATGACAGCGCTCCTCTTGTGGCCCGAGCGAGAGAATTTGATGTTCCGAAATTTTTAGTAGGTTTTCAAGAAATAGTGAGATTGTATAAGTAAATTGTTTTATGGATTTTCAAGAACATCTAGACTCAATTATATTATCTGGAAAAAATAAAGAGGAGATTCTTCATTTACTCTCTGTATTTTTAGAATGAGAAAAGAATTTATTTTTCTGTGATTTTGATGATACATTCATCACACCAGGAATATCAACAGAGTCATATTACCACGGATACCACACTATCAATCGTCTTGGTTTTAACAGATACCCATTTATCCCTCCACGAATATCCCTTTCATCAGTTTTCTTAGATCATCTTCCTGTAAATACTTGATTAATCGTTATTCTTACGAGAAATTTTGGACCATTTGTAAAAAATCTCGTAAAAAATCTAGAAAAAGATTTAGCTCAGAAAAACCTGAAAGTGGTTGGCGTTGTTGGAAAAGTATACGGCACCTGCCTCTCTAGTTTTACATCATATGATAAACTGAGTATTTTACCGAGTTCCGCTATTTTTATGACAGATATTTTTGAATATAGTTCATTAAAAGACGATAAACGGTGTATTTTTCTCCCACCACCTTTTTATGGTCCGAGATGCCTCGTTCAGGGTATTCACTGGTGTATCAAAGTGCGTGATTATTTTCGTGGTGTTATGAGCTGTTTTCTGGGGAAGTAGAATTTATAGAGAATTATGGTACCAGAAATGAGTGTGATGGTTACAATGGAATAAAATAATCCAGTGAGTCACATTCGGATACTATTGTCCTCCGGCCAATATCATTGTCGAATTCCAAAAATCCATATGGGTCAAACGATGCATAAAATACTTTGGAGCACAGTTTTTATTTTTCCAGAAGTGTCGGCTGGTATGATTGCCCCTCTTCTCGCTAATATTATCCTCCAAATAGTAATTCCAACTTCTCTAAAAATCATGAGACCAACGAGAATCGCAGAAAAGTTTAATTCAGGCAATACAATCATGGCTATTATTAAACCATTGAGGAGTATTTTATCGGCAATGGGGTCCATTATTTTACCCAATTTGGAAATCCAATTATATCTTCGAGCGAGAAAACCATCGAGCCAGTCTGTCGACATGAGGAGTGCGAGAATAATTATCTTTCAGTATCCGTACCAAAAACTTTTATCAATCATCCAAAAAAATACAAAAATAGACCCTATTATTCTTGTAAAAGTGAGGATATTTGGTATGTGACGATAGATGTTTTTTTGCATATAAACAGTATAGAGGATTTATATTTTTTGCAGGTTTATTCTTAGTAATATTTTACTTGCCTTTTTATTTTTTCGGTTATACTCACGCATACCGTTATAAATGTGGGTTCTTAGCTCAGTCGGTAGAGCAACGGACTCTTAATCCGGCGGTCCTGGGTTCGATCCCCAGAGGACCCACCATTCGACTCGCTTTGCTCGCTCATGGTATTCTACCATTTTCGTGCAAGATACAGTCGCGCGGGCCTCGCACGAGGGCTTCTCACCAACCAATGT
>JBFZBA010000048.1:0-14832 GCA_041308705.1 Candidatus Altimarinota bacterium | reverse complement strand
GTGTTCGAGGAAACGAAATATTCTTCCTCGAGGTAAATACATTTCCCGGTGCGACAAAAGCATCCTTTATACCAAAAATGTGGCAAAAAACTGGGAAAAATATGGGCGAATTTATAGAGATGCTTATCGAGACCGCTGTAAATAAATAATTAGAGTGTGTGTGTGGATGCGACCGAGTGAAACGCGAGCAGAGGAATATCGTGATAGGTCTCAAAAAATGCTCGCAATTCTGACGAGAAATACGGAAGTGCCTGCTGTAATTGTGATTCTGTGACCAGATTCATCATGCTATAGCCTGGAAATCGGACGAGCCACTCTGCCTCGACATCCTCTACGAGAAATTCGGAGAAGAGCTGAGGATCTCGTGTTTTTTTACCATCAAGCGGATCCAATATATACCATTCTCCATCATCTCCGAGGAATATGGCAATACGGTGTCACTGCAGATATTCTGGTCGTCTCGCAACAAATCTGTAGACATCAAATACTGTCTCAACATAGGTATCATGTCGCTCTGTGAGTGCACCGAGAAGGGCTTCTTTGTCAGTGAAGGAAGTCAGTGTGCCATAGATACGACCAGACCTGATGAGATCATTGGCATCACCTCGAGCGATTTCGGCGGATGGAATACCCATAGATTCGAGCAGGAGTACGATATTATTGCGTGCTATATATGAACAAGCGCTCACGCTTTTTTCAACAATGTCATACGATTCGACGCTATCAACAACTATTTTTCCATTATCGAGGATGGTTGGTTGTTTTATGGGTACTCTGGGCGTCAGAACGACGGTTTCTTCTTCTGGAATCCAAGGAGACTCAGCTTCCTCTGCAAGAGAAAAAATGGGGATACTCAATACTATCATTATTCACACTATCGCCGAAAAATTCGAATGCATAGAAAAATCTAGAGAAAGGGTAATATCAAAAGAGATGAAGTCAACCAGACAGTATTTACAATAAAAACGATGTTGCGAAAAGAAGTGTCCTTGCTATAATATTTTTGCATGAAAAAATACACAATTATCACCCTCGCTCTTTCCCTGTTACTCCTCATCGGAAGCGGTCTCATGATATGGCTCGAGAGTCGTTTCCCCATTCTCCATATCCCTCGTATGATTATCGGCTCTATTGTCGTCCTTGGTGTACCTGGATACTGGATTACTCGATGGACTTTCCCCCATACAGAAGGTCAGAAACTCATCGATTCAACCGATGAAAAAGCGACACCAGCACAAACAGACGAAGAAATACATGAAATCGATGGACTTGAGCGATTCGTTCTGTCTGTCGCGCTCTCCATCTCTTCTGTGCCACTCCTGCTCTTTTATGTGAATTTTCTCGGAGTACCTCTCACCGTCTGGAGCGTCTACTGGACCATCGTCGGAGTTTCTCTCGCCTCTATGATAGCGACTTTTTTTATCGAACGCCGTCATGCCCAACTTCATAACTAGACATTGGCACTTCGTGTGGGGGTTCTTTGCCCTCGTCCTCGCTGTACTCTCACTGGGATATGACCTCTATCCGCAGTTTCCAAGTATGTGTGTGATTCTGGGTATCATATTGGCCATCCTCATCGACACATTGGAGCCTATTCCCGCGATAAAGAGACACAATTGGCACGCCCTCTATGCTGATGTCCGTGGTGGTCGCGTGGATATCGGTCGTAGTATCCTCTTTTTTCATTCGAAGCTCGTTTTCCCGACACTTTTCACGATCTATCTCATCCTCCTCATCCTCCAGAAGGTCAAAGTCGTCCCAACAGAGTGGCAGTCCTATGCCTCTGCGGCTATCACAACTCTGCAACTCCTGTGGGTGACGCTGATTAGTGCCATTCTCACGAATTTCACGGGACTCAAGGATGATACTTATGAAGTAGAGCATACATCTCCAGTGGCTAATATTCTAACAATAGCTCTCATTTGTCTCCTCGCGTATGGTGGTATGTGGGCTATATTTGTAGAGATTGCTGTTATTGGTCGTGTGGCGTATTTTGTAGCACTGAGTGTCGGCGCTCTCATAGCGCTTGTGAGCTTCATGATATTGACAGAACCAGAAGAAGAGCAAGAGAGGGTCGCTGAACCAGTATCTCCCCCAAAACTTTCCTAGATATGAAGAAGCTCATTATTCAAATTCCCTGTAAAAATGAAGAACACACACTTCCTGTCACTTTTCGTGACCTGCCAAAACATATCCCCGGGGTTGATATAGAATACCTCATTATCAATGATGGGAGTACGGATAGGACAACAGAAGTGGCACGAGAACTCGGTATCCATCACATCATAGAATTCAAGGCTAACCGAGGACTAGGAACAGCATTTCACCATGGCGTCATGCACGGGCTCATGCTCGGTGCTGATATCATCGTGAATACTGATGGAGACAACCAATACCCGGGAAACAGAATCCATGACCTCATCCGGCCTATTCTCGAGTGACGCGCGGAGATTGTCATCGGCAATAGAAATCCTGGTCGTAATCATCATTTTAGCCCATTTAAACGTTACCTTCAGAGAGTCGGGAACAGAGTCGTGAGCTTCGTCGCTGGAACCAAAATTCCTGATTCTGTCAGCGGATTTCGCGCATACTCCAGAGAAGCACTCTATGAGATAAATGTGACTTCCAGGTTTTCGTATGTCGTCGACACCCTCATCCAGGTCTACAAAAAAGGCCTTGCCATAGAATGGATCAATATCGAGACACACGCTCCGACGCGCCCCTCTCGGCTTTTCAAAAGTATGGGTGAGCATATAACAAAAACCATGATGAATATAGGCCGAATATACCTCCTCTACGAACCATTGAAAGTATTTTTTATTCTCAGCCTCCCTTCTCTCCTCCTCTGACTGGTAGGAATACTGCGATTTATCCATGCCTATATATTTACCAATATTGGGCGCGATATGATACAGTCTCTCTTTATCTCAGGCGTTTCTGTCACTATTGGCGTGACGCTCTTTTCGCTCGGAATCATCGGAGATCTGATGTCCAAAAATCGCACACTCGCAGAGCAACAGCTCTCTCTTCAGAAAAGACAGCGGTATCCGGGACGATAAAATTTGTATTTAAAGATGAGATATGGTAGAGTGAGGACATGCCTGGAAACAGAGAAAGACCATCCAACAATTCCCCTTCTCTTAGAGAAAAGCCTGAGAGATTTTCTGGTATACGCCCTTCTCAGGAAAAGGTGAATTACATCACTGCTCGTTGAAGAATCCAAGCAGCTCGCGATAAACGCAATAAATCTCAGCAAACACACGCCAATAGATTAAAAGCGGAGGATGTTCTCAGAGACTTCAATGATTGAGTTGCGCCAGGAACAATACAACCAGAAAAACCAGATAATACAACAGATACAAAAGAGCTCGAAAAATCCCTCGCACAGGAAGAAGCGTCCTACCAAGTAGAATTTGATAAGATGCTGGACTCAGAGAAACAAACAATACTCAAGTCAGGGCTCACTGCGGGTGATAAAACAAAAAAAATAGCCGAGATAGAAAAAGAGTACATAGATAAATATGCCTCTGACATGGAGATAGGTGAGAAGCCTCTCGACACAAAATATCTCGCAGAGAAATTCCCAACAGCCTGGAAGGAAACTATCCTCGATTCAGAAGCAACGAAAAATCCCGAACTCAAAAAGGTACGAGAAAAAATACTCGAAAAAGTGTCTGATGAGACCCAAAAAATTCAGGGCGAATCAGCAACTGACTATCAACAGAGACTGCTCATGAGTTTACAAAAACAAACAGGATTGACTCTCACTCCGGCAGAATTCGAAAAATTTACATGAATCGTTTTACCATCACCAAATATTCCTGTCACGCAAATCATACCAGCTCTTCCATCAATACCGAACACGGACGGTGGTTGAGGAGGACGAGAAAGTTCTTCTGGAGGTGGGTGAAGCAGAGGTGGGCGTTCTTCTGGAGGTGGCGGTAGCTACGAGGGTTGAACAGGATACAATACTGCATCTTCAAGGAGTACATCTCTCGAGAACATTCCTCCTGCAAGCATTCTCAGTAATTTACCAGGAGATTTTAAGACAAATTATGGTTTTTGGAATTCATCTCAGGTAAATGAAGTTCGTAGAAATGGAGGTATTTGGATCAATATGGACTGTAATCAGAGTGATGGTCGAAAAATCATCCCGCCTCTCATCGTCATACCTGATAATTCCAGTCCCGAGATACGAGCTGCAGCAAAGGCCTATGTCGATGCTATGGCGCAGCTTCACAACAGATATGGTCGTGATTTTACTGGACAAGTGAAGACACGAAGTCAAAATGGAAGAGGGCGTTCAAATACGATTCATACAGAGGGGTGGTCCATTGATGATTTGCAAATGGTGGACTTCCTCAAAAGTGAAGAAGGAATACAGGAATACCGTCGAATACTCGCTTCTACACTTGGAAAAATTCCTGGTGCAGTCTTTAGCCTCCCCCATGGTAAAACTGATCCTGGTGCCATGAATAGCCTAGGTGATTCTGAGGTGAGTCTCGCACAGCTTCATCTGAATGGATTTTCATCAGAATGACAAAATCCTACTCCACCTGAGGCAGTCGCCGAGACAACACCCGCTCCTGAAGCCACAACCGTTGTCGCATCATCAGAAACGCCAACAAAGACAGAATCATCACCTACGAATCTCCCAACAGAGCAAGCAACACAATATTATTGACCTCAAGTCTAATGAAATATTGCTTTTCATAAAAACATAGAGTACACTAAGTGAGTAATTTACTTTCTTCCCTCCCACTATGTCAAAACACCGCCGCGTCGACCTCTCAGATTACCGGATACAGCCAGGAAAAGATGTCCATATGAACAAGATAGACACTAACGAATGTGGTGATTGGGATGAAGAATCAGCACTCAAGCGACTCGCGAAAAATCGTGCGAAAATCATCGAACTCCAGGATATCCTCTTTGCTGAACACAAACAATCACTCCTCGTCGTCCTCCAGGCTATGGATGCTGCTGGAAAAGACTCTACTATCAAGGCTGTCACAGAGGGTATCAACCCTCAGGGATGTGGAGTTGTGTCATTTAAACAACCCAGCTCAGAAGAACTCTCCCATGATTTCCTCTGGCGAATTCACCAGGAAGTACCTCAGAAAGGAAAAATCGAGATATTTAACCGAAGTCACTACGAAGATGTCATCATCACTCGTGTGCACGATCTCGTCCCTCGTGACCTCATAAAAAAACGCTACGATCATATCAATGATTTCGAACGAATGCTCACTGATCACGGTGTAAAAATCGTGAAAATCATGCTCCATATATCTCCAGAATATCAGCTCAAGCGTATCAAACACCGTCTCCAAAAACCAGAAAAAGCATGGAAATTCCAGGCTTCTGATCTCGAAGAGAGAAAGCACTGGGCTGACTATATGGAAGCATTTGAAAAAGCTATCGAACACTGCTCAACGAGCTATGCGCCGTGGCACATCGTCCCTGGTGAGCAGAAATGGTATCGCTATCTCGTCGTCAGTGAAATCATTCTGAAAGCTCTCGAGGACATGGCACCAGAACTCCCAAAGCCAACATTTGATCCAGAGATGATGATGAATCCAGAATTTCTGAAATAAGTATTTCTAAAAAATCAGAATCATCTACAATGCACCTATATGGTGCATTTTTTATTCCCTCTTGGTTTTTTATTCCTCGGAGCCTGTGTTGGGAGCTTCTCAGGAGTCCTCATGGAGACCAGCATGAAGCGGTCTTTTTGGACTGGGAGAAGTCAGTGTCTCTCATGTCAGAAACAACTCCGTTGGTATGAGCTTATTCCTCTCTTTTCTAGCCTGATACAAAGAGGGCGATGTCGCCACTGTGGTGTGCATATTCCGGCTTGGGTACTCAGTGTCGAGGTGATGATGGGGATATTGTGGATGTTTTTTGGCACACTTTTTATCATGTTTGATATGAGTCTCTGGGTTGTCGGAAGCCATCTCGTGATTCTCTCGTTCTTGCTCATACTCGCTATAGAGGATATGCGCAGCTACACTATCCCCGACAGATTAACTCTCCCGATGATAGGCCTCACTTTCATTATAATCTGAATCGCAGAATATATCTGAGAAAGAGGATTCTTGCCGGGTTGGAAATATTCTCTCCTTGGTGCAGTCGTGTGAATTCTCTTTTATATGATTCAGATGATGATACCTGCAATAGCACACCTCATCTCTGAGAAAAAATATCGGGATATTCTCACAATTCTCCTCACTCCGTTGTTTTTCCCTTTTTGGCTCGCGATGAAAGCGCTCTTTGGTGAAAAAAGAGCTGATACACTCATCCCTTCTATTGCTCAACTCGATAATCTCCCCTCTTGGGTAGGTGGAGGCGATGTACGGCTTGGTATACTCCTCGGCCTCATAGTAGGACCACTCTATTTCTGGTGGATTATTGGTATAGGATACACTCTTGGAACCCTCTTTTGGGCACTCTCTCGTGTAGTCAGGTGAACAAAAATGGACATTTTGCCGGTCGCACCCCTCCTTTTTCTGGGTTTTTGCACGGTTCTCATGATTCGTTTTTTCTCATAAAATAGGCATTTCTCGAGGTAAAACTATATCATAAAATATGTATCAAAAGGTATAGTGTCCATGAATTGAGAAATGAAAAAAAGAAGGGTAGTATGTACCTAACGAATACAAATATGCCAAAAATCGATACTCGCAAAACAACGCAACAAGCTTCTCTTCAAGCATTGCAGGAACTCCTCTCTACTGCAGAACGATCGCTCCATCACGCAAAAAACCTCATGGTGCAAATCACTGGTAAAAAAACAGTAGATACAACTGATGAGCCTGATATTGCTGGTCTGCATACTTATAAGGATGGCAAAGCAAAAGTTATCGAAGGAGTATTCACTGGTAAGGATATGCTGGGAGCTGATAAAAATACCTATCCAGTCCCCGCGAACTATGCGAGTAAATCAAAAATCGTCGAAGGAAGTAAGCTCAAAATGACTATCAAAGCAGACGGCTCCTATCAGTACAAAATTATCAACGAAGTAGAATACGATACCACCACTGGAACACTCATCAAGGATGGCGAACATTTCATGGTCATATCACAACAGGGTATCTATCAGGTACTTCCCGCTTCTGTCACATTTCTCCATGCGCATATTGGCGATCGAGTCGCTATCCGGATTCCTCGTGATACAAAGGCTACTTATGCCACAATAGACACACTCGTTCCCTCAGATCTCGGACTCGTAGAAGCGTAAAAAATCAGAAATATGTAAAAAAATATCCGCCTAGGCGGATATTTTTTATTGCTTATATGTTTGTCTCTAGATATCTATCATTTCTACCTGGTAACAAGACACTATATGGTTTTTGATATCTTCTACTCTCGCCGTATCGACAAATCCGAGTGTCATAACACTCCATACTCGTCGAAATATATGGGGATAGTTGTCGATTTCGTACTGACAGAGCGACACACCTTTCTGTGAAATATGAAGAGAGTATTTATTTCCCAGATTCTGAATTTCGAGAATGATTTTCTGAGATGCTGGTAAGCTGATATTGATGTCAGTAACGGCTGCCATAAGCGCATCATACAGTGTATAATTCTCCTCTCTCGTTTCGTGGAATGCGTGTGTCTGGAGGTATGATACAGAATTATTCATACTGTCAGAATACACCAATTTCATTGTAAAGACAAATATCCACACATTTTCTAGTAATCTCTCTCCGTTGACATATTATAAACCTATAACCAATCTCTCTATGGGACGAGAAGCTGTTGAAAGTGCTGTATTTGCATCAGAATTTCCGCCTCTCCGAGTCTTACCTCAGCCAGATACTTTTGAAGTGGTAAGTGAACCTGTTCATATGGCTGTTTGAAATATCTCTCAACAACAAATAGACCTAGAAAAGATGCTCCTGAGATACAAGTGAAATCTGGAAGAATTTTATATCGCACACGGAAATCCTCAATCTATACAAGAAAGGATAAGACTCCTTGAGAGCAAGGCTGGTCCTTGCCTGGTTCATTGTAACACTGCCGAAGAACGACTCGCAAACCTGGAATTTAAGTATTTGGACGAAAACAGATTATTAACAGGACCAGATAGTTCAGATTATTTTGTCTAGTTTCTGAGCTCATCTATATTCCCCGCTCAGAGGAGCAAGAGAAGGGCATTTTTTTCTATTGAATCGATGATTTGAAGTTTACTTCGTGCGTCGTCGAGTGTACCGACATATTCGCAGGGTGAGTTCTTTGCGACCATTTCTGCGAGAACTCGTGAAGTGATCATATCGCGTCTTTCATCGATGTCTCGCGCGGCGTATATATCAGAGATATAGGTCATGTCAGCACTTGTGAAGCTGGTCGCGAATTCTTCTCTGAGTTCATAAGTTCGTGAATATTGATGTGGTTCGAAGAAGACAATCAGTTTCTTGTCTGGATGAGCTTTTTTGAGAGCGGAGAGGGTGACGATAATCTCTGTCGGATGATGGCCATAATCACTCATGAGGAGGTTACCATTTTCTGTCGTGCGAATGATTTCCATGCGTCTCCAACTGCCTGGGTATTTAGCCAATGAGGTGAGGGATTTCTCAGTGTCGAGATGAAGCAGCTGGCTCACGACATAGGCGAGTGATGCATCGATGCGGATATGATCTCCTGGGACCAAGAGTGATGGAAGCGTGTAGAGATAGACTCCTGGTTGAATACTATTGAATGGTTCTCCCCTGACTTCAAATGAATTCTCTGAGACGAGAACTGTGGTTGGAGCGAGACCAATCATTCATTTCTGTTCTGCTTCATCAGCGAGTATCACGAGACATTTTGCCGAACGAGCGAAGGTGTGAAATGCCTGCTGATATGCCTCTTCTGTTTTGAAAAAATCGAGATGATCTGGATCAATATTGGTCACGACGGCAATATCCGGATGATAGTGGAGAAAAGCATTGCGGTATTCACACGCCTCTATATTCATGATTTCCTGCCCTTCAGACGAGATATTTCGTCCGTTGAAGGCTTTGACCAGTGTCCCCGTAATCGTCGTACTAGAGCCCTGTAAATCGTGAAGAATCGTGCCTATCATAGCACTCGTGGTTGATTTGCCATGAGCTCATGCGACCGCGATTTTCATCGGAAATGTATGGAAGAGTTCTGCGAGAGCCTCCGGGTAAGAAAGAATCTGTGAACCAAATCTCTGTCCTGCCTCTATTTCTGGTTTGTGATTCGCTCGTACTCCTGCAAGTCCGAGAGTATCATCATCAATAATGGCCTCTGTGTAGATGACCTTTTCAGTGTCCTCTGATAGAGCCGAGGCTCCATCTTCAACTATTTCAATTCCCTCCGAAGCAAGCGTATCCAGGAGTGGCGAATGCCCCATATTCGTGCCCGTCACACGATATCCCTGAGCCAGATAATAGCGTGCAAGAGCAGAGATACCGATGCCTCCGATACCGATACAGTGGATGTGTTTTTGGACTGTCATTATACCCCAAGTATATGAATAAAAACTCCCTCGCAAGAACGAAGGAGCTTTGTTTTTCGAAATGGTGGGATTATTTCCATTCTCAAGAAATCAACTTCTCTTTCTTTTCTCGAGTCCATGACTTTAATTGTTTTTCTCTCCTAGAAGCCGTAATGTGATCATCATGAATTTCACTGTAGACTAATTTGACCGGTAATCTTTTAGCTGTCCAAACTGCACCGTTTCCAGAATTATGATATTGAATTCTTTTCTCAATATTATCTGTCGAACCAACATAATAGCTCTTATCCCCACACTCAAGAATGTATACAAATGAGGGCATAAATTTTATAGCCCTTCGACAAGCTCAGGACATTCGACTCGTATTTAGGTTGGTCGAAGACCATGAGCGAGACCGAAGTATAGAAAAATTGTGAAAATTGAGGTCGAGTCGAATGGTGGGTGATACTGGGCTCGAACCAGTGACCTCTGCCATGTCATAGCAGCGCTCTAACCAACTGAGCTAATCACCCATGTGCTCAGGATTGTAAGGAAAATAAACGAAAATCAAATTTTACTTCACCAGCTTCTCCAGCAATTCTCTCTGATGTGCTGTGAGCTTGCCTGGCATCCGTGCATCGAGTTTCAAGTAAAGATTCCCGGACTTTTTGCCACTCGTCCTGCCTTTTCCCGTCACTTTTAGCCTTGTTCCTGGCTTCGTACACTCTGGAACTGTCACCTTGAATTTACCAGAATAGGGCGAATCAATAGAGATTTTGGTACCGAGGAGGAGATCCCAGATAGGCAATTCTACCGTTTGCTCCATGTCGAGATCTTCTTCATAGACAGTTTGTCTCTGGGTGGATTTTCGTCCGCCTGAGAAATTCCCGAAGAGGTCACCCAAATCAAATTCGAAGCTCTGTGATCATCCACGACCTCCTGCATTGCCAAATATATCACCGAAATCAAACCCTCAGAAACCGCCCTGCGGTCCTCCTCCACCACCCATATTTCAGAAATCAGCTGTCCCAAAAGTGTCGTATTTTTGTCGCTTTTCTTTATCACCAATAACCTGATAGGCTTCATTGATTTCTTTGAATTTTTCTTCTGCTTTTTTATCTCCCTGGTGTCGATCAGGATGCCACTGCATCGCGAGTTTTTTGTAGGATTTTTTTATTTCCGCTTCGCTCGCTCACTTCGTGACTCCGAGCGTGTTGTAATAATCTTTTTTCATAGCCATAAGTATAGTAAAAAGTATTTTTTGGACAAGAGAGAGCCATTTTTGACAAAATCAACTTTGCTATTTCAGTATTTTTTCTATACTCTCGGATATGAAATTACCGTATGTCCTCATCGTTGGTCGTCCGAATGTCGGAAAGAGCTCCCTCTTCAATGCTTTTACAGGGAGAAAGATAGCTATTGTCGACGAAACGGCGAATACGACTCGTGATGTTCTCGAATACCCAATGGTGGACTACGAGACGGATTTCCAATGGACTATCGCGGATAGTGGTGGGCTCAATTTCGGATCACAGCACCAGATATTGCAAGATGTGAACAGACGAGTAAACGAATGTGCAGCGCAGGCTGATATTATTCTCTTCATCTGTGAATACGACCGTCTCACCGATGTCGATGATCATATTATCAAGATGCTCCGAAAACTCGAAAAACCTATCTGGCTGGTCGCAAACAAGGCAGACAATGTCACACGAGTCAATGAAGCGTACGCTCTCATGAAAACTGGATTCCCTGTCTACCCTGTCAGTGCTTCTCACAGAAAAATAGATGAACTCGAGTCAGATATCGTCGCCTACCTCAGAAAGAAATATCCAGAACATGCTGGTGCAGAGCAAGATGAAGGAATCAAGATAGCACTCGTCGGAAGACCAAATGTGGGGAAAAGTAGCACATTTAATGCACTCGTTGGGTACGGAAAGGTCGTCGTCTCGGCAGAAGCAGGCACGACTCGTGATCCGACCGATACACTCCTCACTTACAAAGGTCAAAAAATGACACTCATCGATACAGCAGGATTTCGAAAACCTGGTAAAATCGGTGTCTACAATGTCGAGAGCTGGTCGGTATTACGAACTCGTTCACAGGTAGAGAGAGCTGATGTCTGTGTACTGCTCGTTGATTCAGTTGAAGGGATTGTGCAGCAGGATAAGAATATCCTCGCTGAAGTCCTCGAACAAAAAAAATGAGTCATCATCATGGTGAATAAATGGGACCTCTCTCGAGCAAAAACAGACATGGATCTCGATATGTTTCATAAGCGCTATCTCGCCTACCTCCAGAGAGAATTCGCGTACTGTCCATGGGCGATGACCGTCTTTGCGACAGCGAGCGAAGGCAAATGAGTGAAGGATATCCTCGAGCACGCTCTCGGTATCTATGCTGAACGAGCGAAGCGAGTAGGAACTGGTGAATTTAATCGATTCCTCACGAGAACCTGTCTCGAGCACGCACCGAGTGGAAGTCGCAAGATTCATAATCCAAAAGTCTACTACGGTTCACAGGTCGCGATCAATCCTCCGAAATTTGTGATCAATGTAAATAGGCCAGAATTTATCCACTTCAGCTGGAGACGCTATCTCGAGAATCGTATTCGTGATGAATTCGGATTCTTCGGAACGCCTATTGAAGTAGAATTCCATGGCAAAGATCCTGACAAGAATCCATATAAGCCCGTGAAGACCATGTCAAAGGCTATTGATGCCAGAAAGAGGAATGTGAAAAAGAAAGAACCGAAAGAGAAATAAGAATTTTACCATCAAAAAATCCACCCAAGGGTGGATTTTTTGTTTTGTAGTATAAATGAGGAAATGGACAAAAGCGAGAAGTTCGAGAAAGTTAATTTTTTGACGACAGGAGTTTACTGATTTGTAAGCGACTGAGGGGAAAAATGAGACTGACGACCCGTTCTCCGTAGTAGTATAAATATTTTATTTTGAAATACTACGAAGGATGAAAGAAATTCGAAGCTTTTCTGTATTTTCCTCTATTATTTCTTTGGAGCTTCTGTAGTGCAGCAAGAAGACTGACTAGAGCAACCCATTCCACAACAGTGTTTGATGAGGCGGAGAGCCTTTGTGAAAAATACTGCAAAGAGGAGGAGGTCGAGACGAATCTGGACGAGAAGTCCTGCTGCTTTATCAAATGCATTTCCTGTGAGAGGAGAGAGGTTATTGAGCTTGAAGAGAATAGCGATACCCATAACACCCGAGAGGAAAAATGCAGCCCACCGAGAAGTCCTGCAACAACCGAGAGCAAATGAGAGACCTCAGAGGAGCTCTATGGATGCAGCGATGACACCGAGAGCAAGAGCGAGATTGCCCATCTCCCCCTGTGCAACACCAAATATACCCAGAGCCATACCACCTACACCAGTGAGCATAGCTTTGCCTGCGAGGAATTTCGTAGCACCTGCAGCAATCATGATGACACCGGCGGTGACACCAACGATACTTGGGCAAAACCATTTGTTTGAACAACAATCTTTCTGCATAATAAAAAATAAGAAAATAAATAAGTGCTCATATACTACTCTTTGCCTTGTGCAAGCAATCTCATTCCTATTGAGATTATTTTTTTGTATGCACGATATACTTTGAAAAAGAGAAAACTTGTAAAAAATATCCGTCTCGATACTATGCAGGCAATCCGTCTCTCTATCTAAAAACGCAACTATGGAATCTCTCTTCTCATCCCTCGATACACTCCTTGATTTGCCATTTCCAGCCTTTGAAAAAAGGCTCTCAAAACTCGAAGAAGAATTCAAAAATATTGCTATCACCGATATCGCGGAAGAAGAACTCGAGTCCTATTTTCTCCGCCTCCGTGACGAATACGAGGTAGCAATTGGAGATAGTGCAAAGACACGACTGTCTATCATCTGATATCTCTCTCATTTTGACACACTCGTAGAGAAATACTTCCCGGATTATGTCTCTCTTTTCCAGGCATCTCTCAATCGTCCAGATCGAGATGATGTCGCGGGGGTGAATTTCGTATTTCTCGAACATATGGATGAGATACTCCGTGAATACACTCACAGACTCAGTGAACCCGACCGATATCCATCGTATACAGGCTACATCCAGGAGCTCATCCAGAACAGCATGATCGATCTCTACTTCTGGCTCCAGGAGAGAGAAACAGAACTCGAGAAAAAATCAGAAACAGATAAAAACACCGATATCGCCATCAAACACAGCTCAGAAACAAAGGATAGCAATCTCCAGCTCACTCGTCGATGTCTCGAATGTCTCAATGAGGGCGTCCTCGAAAAGATATTTTATGACCACGAATATCCCATGCGTATCTCCCCTCTCGATGCAGAGTTACAACTCATCGGCAGATATGAACGGAAAAAATAATAGAGTAGAAATAGCTACACAAACAGAAATAGGTTTTTAGGGGAATCACTGTTTGAGCGGGATGAAAACAGATATATAGATGAACTTGGTCTATAGCGAGTTTGAGTTCCCCTAAATCGTTTTGGTACTTTTTCGATAAAAAGTACAAAATGACTCCTGGGTCCGTAGTACAAAGTTTGAAAAATTCATAATTAACATACTATATACTCATGTCGACCATGCATCACTATTTTTTTAAGCGATACCTCTGAGAATGAGATGAGATTCGGGCTATTTTTCATAGACACTTTTTCGTCGCTTTGCCAAATATTTTTTTCTGGCTCGTTTTTCCAATAGGTGCTGTGTGCTACGGAGTGTATCGTTGGTGGTATCCTGCGATACTGGATTCGTCATTCCTCTGGTTGTTTGAGGCGTATGTGTTTCTCGTGTTTTTTATCATGCTCCACAAGATTCTGGACTGGTACTGTGATGTCTGGATTATCACGGATCGTGGTATCGTCGATGTCCGATGGTCGATATTTATCCAGGACACGACTTTTACAGAATTTCACGATATAACAGCTATTCAGTCCTATCAGGGAAGTATATTTGATAAGCTCTTCAATATCGGCGATATCAATCTCCACAAGATGGGTGACGAGCTCTACATCTCTCGCATGTATCAGCCCGATCTAATAGTCGCCACTATACAATCCAATCTCCACGAACATCATCAAGATCATGCCACACCAAAAGCAGAAAAGGACATGCACATCTATCTCGACGGTGTACGACAAAATCATGTCGCTGTTCCCTACAAATCTGGGTTTCGCTATATGCCCTCCTCTGACGATGATGCCAAATTTATCGAAAATATAAAGAAACAACCCGGTGTGATAGATCTCTCTGGCACTCCAGAACCACCTGAAGAGAAAAAGTCTCACTGACACACGCATTGACATTAAAAAAATGTAGTTAATATAATATTTATATTAACTACATTTCACATGTCTGGTCTTCCTG
>JBFZBA010000047.1:0-20275 GCA_041308705.1 Candidatus Altimarinota bacterium | reverse complement strand
CCGTATGCCTCACTATATGCATCATCACCGAGCAGGAGTCCTCGGAACCCGTAGCTCAGATTTCCTGATGATATATTGAGACCACCTGAAGTGAATTCTTCTGGACTGATTCTGATGTCTTTTCCATGTGTGATGTAACCAGTGATGTCACCTGTCTCTGTTATTTGTTTGATTTCAAGAGAGACTTTTTCAGATATATCATCACCACTGACGATGGTGGTCGACTGTACTGTTGTCTTCACAGGGTCTGCTGCCTGTGCCGTGAGTGTACCGAGAGCGAGTGTAGCAAACATCCTTGTGATAGGTCCGAGAGGCCGTATATTTTTTGTGGGTGTACTCGAGACTTTGTTGATTTCTTTCATTATAGAAAAAGAATTAAGGAATAATGTACACAGAGTTTACATTATTTGACAAACACAGTAAATATACTGTAAATACATAATTCATAAAACTGCATCAGAATCATAAAAAAACCGGTCGGACATCTCCGACGACTCAGAGATTTTTGTATTGTGATTCAGGCTTTTTCCCTATAATTTTCAAAATTTATTATGACCAAACTTGCTATTACCTCTGTTTATGCGAACCCGATTCATCCGGGGCATATTGATTCATTTGAGCTTTCAAAGTCTGTTGCTGGTGCCGATGAGCTCTGGGTTATCGTAAACAGTGACCACCAGGCTCGTCTCAAGCGGGGAGTTGAGAGTTTCCAAGATGAGACATACCGCTGTCGTGTTGTGAGTGCTATACGCGCTGTAGATAGAGTATTTCTGAGTATTGACCAGGATAGAACTGTATGTGAGAGTCTTCGCGCACTCATCCTCGAAGCAAATGCGAGTGGTAAATATAGTGAAATCATTTTTACCAAAGGTGGAGATAGATTTGCTGGAGAAATCCCTGAATCGGTTGTCTGCAATGAATTTGGTGTGAAAATTGTTGATGGTCTCGGAGAAAAAACATACAACAGCTCGGACTATGCTATTAAAAAAATTTCCTAGAGTGGAAAAATTGAGTTTTTGTCTAGAATAGTATCATGGTCCACGATAAGAAAGAACATAATAATCTCCCCGAAGGAGGCGATAATCTCAGCCCTTCAGAGCTAGAAAAGCTCAGACATGATCTCAAAAAAGAACACGATGAGGCAATTAGTTCCTCTAAAAATGCAAAGGCAAACATCCTGCACGAGCTCGAACAAGGTGAGTCTCATACTCAACGAGAAGCTGCAAAAGAGATGATGCGACAGGCTGATGCTCCAGAGATTGCTCCTGAGAATAATACACCAGAGAAAAATCAACTCGATGAGATGTTTCGTGAAATCAAGACGGATGATGCGGTGTATGATTACAGTCGCACACTTTTCCCAAAAATTACCCAAAAGTGTGAATCTTCTCGTCTGGGACAGAATTTTCCTCGGGATATTCTCTGACTCGCTCTTGGTGGAGGCGACTCTCTTCTCGCTACTCTGAGACTCGGGAAAGATGTCGTTGTAGATTCCGCAAAGTTCATTTATCAACCACGAATAGAATTTCAAAAAACAAAGCAGATATTGGAGGATACTATAGCATAGCCTATGTTGTGTTCTATAATTCCATATTCCAGGTCTTTTGATGACACGCTTCTAACCTATAGCTTACCGGATGAATACCGTCCGTTTGTGAAGGTGGGGAGTAGTGTGTACATCCCATGGGGCAATGATACGATTATTGGCATCGTCGCCGATATAGCAGAAGTTATACCCTATGAAGGCGAGATAAAGCCGATTACTGGTCCACACTGTACGACGCCTTGGCTCTCTTCCTCCGAGATTTCCCTCCTCATCCAGCTGGCCCGTACTTTATTCGTCCGACTTCATACCGTCGCCCAATTATTCCTCCCACTTGGACTTTTTGGACTCTTTGAAAAAGAAAATTTCCTGAGTCTCACAGTTCCAGAGAATTCCACAAAAAAAGACACTTCAGAATATATCGTGGCTCCAGATGAGGCAGCTATTCAGAGATATCTAACCCAAGAACTCTCTACGACACCTGGCGCTGTGATCCTCCCAGAAGGTGTCTCAGTGAAATCCTGGAGTAGCCTCTTCACTCCCAGCGCGGTCGATCATCATCCGAAATCCATCTCAACCCAGAAAAAAATATATCTCGATATCCTCCAAGGCACCTCACCAGTATTATTTGGCACACGCAGGACATTGACGAAGAGACTCGGACACTATACAGACCTCTATATTGTGCACGATAGTCTCTCTACTGATATCGTCTTCTGACAGCGACATATGCCCCTCTGGATGATGGCAGAGATGCTTGAATCCCATGGACATGTCATTCATTATATCACCACAACTCCGTCTATTCGCACCTTTTGTGACTTTCTTCAGAGCAAAAAATCAGTAAAATACCTCTAGGGACCAGTATTAAGATTGGCTGCTTGAAGTAAGTAGTAAGACCCAGAGAATCACAATTTTCCTTGTATCGTTCGTATCAGTCTTAGGTCTTAATGCTTAATACTCGATACCTCACAAAGTACCATTTCCATGAAAGAACTTTTCCAAAAAATAGCCTCCTTGTTCGATGTTCTCTCTATGCAATCCCGCATGGTGGTAGTTGTGTCGACTTTTAGCCTCCTCTTGATCCTCATACTGTTCACTCTCGGGAGACATACCCTCGCTGATCATGACTTTTATAAAAAACTCGCTGATTCTCAGCAGGTCCGAGAGGTAGAACTCTCTGTCAATCGTGGAACCATCTACGGTGTTATCGACCCCAATCGTTCTGACACGCCGAGCCCATTTCAGAGCACGATTCTCGCGACGACTTCTATCGCAAAAGACCTGAAGATCGATCCATCTGGAACCTGTAATATCGACCAACTCGAGAATTTCCTCGTCGATATCGTGTACGAGCATCTCTGTGTCAATCGTTCTCAGGTGAGTTGTTTTGATAATGTGCTGAAATATACCAACACTTTTATTGTGCCAGAAAATTTCAATTTTACCCGTGAACAGGTCGTCGGATTTCTCATGCCCACTATCCGTGAACAGGCTCGTCGAGTCCACAAAACTCGTATATTTCTCGCTGAAAATGTCAGCTCTGTCGCTGCCAATAGCCTCCTCGCACTGCAGAATCCTGGTATTATCGTGATAGGGGATATCGTGTATGTTGATCCGACAAAATTTGATGGCTCTCGTGGTGTGAGTGAGCTCATGAGCATCCTCTCCATCTCTCAGGAAACTCTCACCAACGCTCTCGAGCTCCGACGAAATCGTAATGTGGATATCGTCGAAAAGCTCGATCCAGAAGTCGCCCTCAAGGTTCTGGAAAAGATTACTAGTCAGATCAATCTCGCCAAGCAACAACCTCGAGTAGGTCTCGATGATTTCATTGCTCAGAATACTATCTACAAATGCCTCAAACTCGTTGATCATTCTGTCCGTCAGTATCCAGAATGACCACCACTCGCTCAGGTTACAGGCTTCGTCGATCGTGATGGCATAGGTCGTCTCGGGATTGAGGGGTATTTCAATGATACACTTGCCGGTAAATCTGGACGAAAAGATGAGCGACGCGATAGTCTCGGTCGTCCGATATTTGACGAAGATGCTGAACAAGAGGTCAAAGGTACGGACCTCTACCTCACGATAGACCCAAATATCCAGCATGCTCTCATGGAAGCTCTCGAAGAAGGTGTCCGAACGACGGGAGCGAATAATGCTTCCGCTATCGTCATGGATCCTCATACAGGAGCCGTTAGAGCCATCGGTAGTTATCCTACTTTCGACCCAGATAGACCAGGAAATGTTGACAAAATTGTCCGATTTACCCCCGCTGATCATCCGGAGCCTATCCGTTTCCTCCTTGGTAAAAATCTCTTCGTCGAGTCACCAACGGGTGCTATCAAGAAATTTTTTGAAAATCGTCTTGTCACTCTCGATGAAATACGAAATGAGGACGCTATGCTACTCGAGCTTTCTGATCCTAATAAAACTTTCTATATTTTTGAAAATAATGTCGGACTCATGGCGCATCAGGATCTCCCACTTACCTCGCCGTATGAGCCGGGAAGTATATTCAAATGACTCACAGTCGCTATCGGTCTCGATACCGGGGAGATACAGCCGGATATGATGTATAACGATAGAGGTAAAGTAAAAATTGATGATTTTACCATCAGCAATCTCGATAACAATAAATGTCAGGGGTGGCATAATTTTCGCAATGCTCTCAACTATAGTTGTAATGTCGGTATGATCGATATTGTCCAGAGAGTTGGAAAACCACTTTTCTACGAATATCTCCGCAAGTTCTGATTCTGAGAAATCAGTGGTCTCACGCTCGATGGTGAGCATACTGGTACCCTCGATGCCTACGAGAAATGGCCACGAGCAAAGCTCTTTACTATGTCGTTTGGTCAGGGTATCCAGGTCAATCTCGTCCAGATGGCTGCCTCGTATGCTGTTCTGGCCAATGGTGGCGTGTTTATGCAGCCGTATATCGTCCAGCAGCGTGTCTTTCCAGATGGTGACACTATTACTACGGAGCCCGTTCCTGTCCGTCGAGTCATTAGTCCATCTACTTCTCAGAAAATCACCGCTATGCTCACCGAGTCGACTCAGCAGTGATTTGCCAAGGCTGGAGCAGTTGCGGGATATCAGCTCGCTGGCAAGACAGGTACATCGCAGATAGCGAGTAGTAAATGAGGATTTGAACGAGGTGAAAATGGTCGTACCAATACTTCCTATGCGGGGTACGGTCCATCGAGTGATCCAAAATTTGTCGTCGTTGTGCGTTTTGACCGTCCGAGAAGTACGCAATATGCAGAATTCTCTTCTGCGAAGACTTTCAAGGATATATCTGCTTTCCTGCTCAAATATTACGGTTTGCCACCGTATCAACCCTAGATTTTTTCTGTCTTCTTTTGCTTTGGTCTATAGGGGAGTGTGATGGTAAAAGTAGTTCATTTTCACACTGTACTTATCACATCGACAGTGCCGCCCATTCCTGTTACTATTTTTTTGACTATAGAGAGTCAGAGGCCTGTACTCTGAATTGTTGAGGCGATATTATTGTGAGTTGAGATGCTTGCAAATCTATCAAATACATGAGCGAGCTCTGTTTCAGGAATTCACACTCAGGAATCCTTCACAGAGAAAGTAAGAAGAGGTTCCTTATTATCTATTTTTGTCCCTATTTCCCATATGACTTCTCCCTTTTCAGGGGTGTATTTATAGGCATTACTTATGAGGTTATTAAATAGGAGAGTGAGTTTTGCTTTATCAGTCGTAAAATCAAAATTTGTATCCAGTGTTTCTACCAGAGAGAAATTCATATTCTTTTTCTTCATAAGTGCTGTGAAGTTTTCATAGGTACCTTGTACTAGATCTTTGATATCACAGACTTCATACTTTAGCTCCATTTTTCATGCATCAATACGAGACAGATCGAGGAGATCATTCACCAGAGCTATGAGCGATTCACTACTTTTGTACATATTTTCAACGAGTTTTTTCTGAGCTTCATTTATGACTCCACTTCCTCCATCCAGAAGTATATCTGCGTATCAGCGTATGATGGTCATGGGCGTTCTGAGCTCATGTGCTGCCATATTCATAAAGATGTCTTTTTCGTGGTCGAGCGCTTCAAGTTTCTTATAGGATTCCTCGAGTTTTATTTTCTGGTCATTGATTTGAAGTGTTTGTCTTTCTACTTCCTCGCGGAGACTTTTATTATATTCGAGTATTTGGAGGGATAGTGCAATTTTTGGGCGGAGAGTTATAATAATTTTTTTCTCCTGAGTTGTGTAGGGAGCCTGACTATTTTTTTCTGGTAATACAAAAATATACGCAAGCTCTTTTTCTATATAGATTGGAATACAGAGTTCACCAAGTTTTTCTAATTCGTGTGTATAAGCAATATTTATATTATTTTCCTCTTCGAGTTTTGTCTCTTTGTAGGAGAGTATTTTTATTTTTTTTGCATTGTAGGAAAGTGCCTTTGTAATTTTTGGATATTTCTCTAATTCATCTTTCCCCATCAGTGCAATACCTGTTATTTTGAGACCTCATTCGAGCGCATTCAGTATATCATCCGAGAGTTCTTTGTTTGATGTGTATACGGCACTAGATGCTGTAAATTCAAATGCATCATTTTCGAGTCGCACTACATCTGAGAGACGGAATATGCTTCGTATTCTGTGTGATTTTGATAAGAGCAGAATTATAATCATTGGCACTAAATCCACGAGTAAAAGCGCCATCTCAAAGTGCGAGATAAAACCATATTTTCCCAGGAACCAATAGAGTACAACACCAATTGCAAACCCTGTTCATCCTATAAACATCCACCGCAGTACCTGAAGTAATATTGACCTAGCATCAAAAAGACGATGTTGGAACACTAAATAAGCCATGAAATATGGCAGAAAACATACAAAGTAAGCAATATATGGGTAATTATATAAAGCTTCCAAGTAGACTGTACCGTAGGAGTATATTTCTCATATGCATGTCAGAATATAGCTCGCAATCAGCCATCTGTGAACTACTGAGCTGCCCGTGTAGTAGCGTATTATCCAGTATGTACTAAACACTATTAATCCACAAGCGTAGAGAACAAATATGTTATAAATTGGTATGGCACGCAAGAGTTCCAATCCCGTTAATTCTCACATTACATCGGGTATGAGTAGATTTTGATAGTAGTTGAGAAAGAGAAAAACTCCTGCTATGACACAAAATAAAGTCATGAGACCTTTTGCTTTCTTTTTTGTTATGTCTTGCGTGAAACCAAAGAAGGCCAGAGGCAAGATAATGGCACAGAAATTATATATCCTCCATATAGGCATATAGTCTTCTGCTATCCCCATCAGATAGTCCGCATATCACCACAGAGCAAAGAGAAAAAGATAGAGTGCAAACCAGATATTTTTCCTGATAGCTCAAGAAAATACTATAATTAAAAAAATTGGTATATAGCTGATATTTGTGATGATACCCAGGATACTGTATATTTCTTCGATAGACATATACCCCTGAGTATACCCTACTTATTTTCGGAATGCAATTTGGGGTTAATTTTTTTAAAAAGTAGTGCTTCTCGCATCTCTCCAATATATGAGAAAAACATTTCTCGTTCGTTGTTATCCATGTTTTCTAGCTTGATTTCACGGGAGAAATTTAGCACGAAACGCTGTGCGATTATAAATATTCATCGCAGACAATCTTCCTCAAATCAGAGCTTACTAATGCGAGATATTTCATGTTTGAGCATGTCATTGAGCGTCGGCGAAGTCCTTCATTCTTTTACTTCAATACCTGTTATGTGTTTCCCGGCCTCACTGTATATTCTCGTACTTTGCTCTATCGATTCTTTTGTCCGATTTTGGTTGTGGTATCGTAACCAGAGACTCTCATGACCGTCTATGATCTGAGTATTAGTATATCCCCAGGAAAAAAATGCAGATACTACTGACCCAACAAAATCATAGAGAGATTTTTGGGATATGAGTTCTTTTGCGGGGCGCATGCCTTCTCACAGTGTCTCTGCTGTTATGAGTCACAAACTATTCATAGCGATGTGATACATGGGTGTCTGTATGTTGTGTATGACGGGCGTTATTATGCCATCAATTTTTTCGAATCTCACGCCTATCTGCATGTATATATTGTGGCCACCTTCTCCTGTATCGACACTGAGTAGAAAATATAATCCAGGTGATGCAAAACCGGGGACTATTCGCAGTACGACGGGATAGTGTATTTCTCTGAGGGCTATTATTTTATTGAGCAGAGTGCTTGATTCTTGTGAAAAATAGAACGAATTTCTCTCTTCAAAATACTCCAGAAGTATTCACGAGTTTCATTCTATTTCTCTAAAGAATTTCTCACCATAAAATCTGATAGACTCGCGGAGGTTTATTATTAAAAAATCCAGGAAATCTGTGAGTCACCAATTGTATCAGCTGACATCTATATCGTAGGGTGAAGAAAAACGAAATAGTCCAAATTTTGGCCTCTTTCACGGTATGTCTATACCGTTGAGGATTTCTGTCATTTCCTGAAAAAAGGCATTCAAATATGATTCACTATGCTCTATCAGTAGTTGTTGTTTTGGTCTGATGGTATCCAGTATTTCTTCAGAGCTGTTTTTTCCTCTTGTGTCACTTTTTCATCAAATTCAATTATTCTTCATTCGATATAGCCAAAATCTTGGCATAATTCCAGCACTTCTCACTCTATCCAGCGAGGTAGCTGAGAAAAACTTTTATAAAAAAGTCATTCTCATGATAGTATACTAGGCATGACCGATGCTCATTCGTGATAACAAAAAATCATAATGGGCACATGTTAATTATATTTTATTGTATTTGTTTATAGTATCTTGTAAATAAGGGGTAATTCTTATACTATTTACTATGAACCATCATCCTGTGCCTGAGGACAAAAATTTCTGGAAATTAGTACACTACGAATTTTATTCCACACTTCTTCTCTATAAGAATATAGTTCACAATCCTCTCGTGCTCATCCAATGAACATATCGTGTTCTCAAGGATATTTTCTATGAACTCCCGAAATCATTTTTTACTAAAACTGATAAAAGAAATCTCGAATCTCATCTAGAAAATTCCGCATCACAGTGTATTACTATGAGTGAAGTGGTGACAATACCTTGAAATTATATCGGATTTTTGATTATGCACCATGCTGGGTTTGGTAACCTTTTTGCTACTATTATCGGTGCTAATGTTTGAGATTATTTCTCATCTTTGATTTCCTATACACTTTTATATGTCTTTTTTACTCGAGGTCATGGGCATTTTTATACCATAAAAAACGCTCTCTATGACTGTTTTGAGGTAATCAAAGATTGTCTTCCGGCTGCGCTCGTCCTCTATGCCACAGAAGCACCATTTATTGCCCTGCTCTTATTTATTTGATTGAGCCCGACCCTTGCCATAGCACTGAATCTTGCCGTAGCGATGACAGTGTATATCGGTGTTGCCAAATACTCAACCACTAAAAATATTGAAAAACGATTTAATTAATATACATACTTGTCAATACATTTTTTTTGACGGTATAAATCAAGTATGTTATCATTTACCAGGCAGCTTCTTTACATCTTTTGATATATGACGGAAAAAAAGTGCGTTATTCTCTCTAAATCTACAACTATTTGATCTGTTTTTCAGGCTTATGGGTATGAGACGATAGTATTGTCCGATAGTTCTACTTTTAATACTATATTGGGTACTATTTCTGCTGAGGCTGTTGTGATAGATGCAATGGATATTGAGAAAGACCTTTTGTTGCCAGCTGTCTTTCAGCTTCCACAAATTCCTGATACGATAAGTATTCGTGACGATAGTACTGATCCATTGCCTACGGGGCAAGAACGCCTGATACGCGTTGGTACCCAAGTGAGTGAATCTGACTGGGCGCAAATTATTCATCAACATGCCATACTTGCTGAGAATATTGAAGCTGTATCAGAGGTCACCAAAAAAGACAAGATTCTTGTCATAGATGATGTCGTTGAGCTTGTAGATATGTATAAAATTATGTTTGAAATGAAAGGGTATGAAGTGGAGACGGCAAGAGATGGCCTAGAAGGCATAACCAAAGCAGTCTCGTTTCAGCCCAAGTATATACTTCTCGATATCATGATGCCGCACATGGATTGATTTGCACTTATGAAAACATTTCGTGAAAATACCTCTCTCAAGAGCGTTATTATCGTGAATTCAAATATAGACACTCCAAATGTTACTGAGAAGATTTATGCTGCAGGAGCTGATTATTATATTCGAAAATCGGACTATGTACCAACCCAGATAGTCTATATGATTGAACAGGGCATGTTTGCCAATAAGCGCTCAATGCCAAATCCAAGCTAAGTATTTTTTCGTTAAAATCAGTCTATTCGAGTATTTTTTTGATAGTACTGGTATAGAAGCTTCACTTTTCGCTCTCTAGTTTTGAGAGCACTTTTCATTCTGTATCATGACTGACCATAATTGCATCGTAGAGCAGTATATCATACCGCGTACTCTCTTCAAATTTATTATAGTCAGCTACTGAGAGTGTTTTTTTGTATTCTTTGAGAATCTCCTGATAACGTCTTTGTATTTTTTTATCCTTTTTCTTTTGTAGTGATTCTTCTGGTAGCTGTATTTCTTTCGCCTTTCTCGTGGGTACTATTTCTATTCTGTTTTTTGCTACTAAAATTTCTTTTTCCTGCTCTTTTTCTTTCTCTGCTATGGGGAGCTGGTTGTCTTCTGGTATATTTTTAGCAGTTTTTCTTATTCACACGAGATAGTCGTATCCATATAATAAAAGCCAAATTGCCCCAAGTCCGCACAGCATAATACTGATGATCCCGATAAGTAGCCATATGTTTCTCAGGTGTATGAAGCTGTGAAAAAATCTATACGCTAAATAGGTTGTGTAGATATAGATAAGCACACTTAAAATTCACAACAGTGTATTTATGATTATTTTTTGAATTTTCACCTTTTTATATTATCTAGTTTTCAATGAAGTAAAGCTATTTGAATTGCCACCTTTTATTTGACATATTATTGTAAATATGTTTTAATATTTACATGTCGGATTGGAATCATCATAAAAAACATAGTTTTCTCCATACTCTCGAGAGACATGCTGATATTCATAGACTCTCATTCGTTTGTATTGTGTTTTCTCTCATTGCTCTTTTGTTGGTTTTTCAGGGCGTCCGTGGTGCTACGAGCTCCAATTTCACTATGTCTATCCTGCCACAGCCCCTCGCTGTGAATATTGTAGACGAAGACTACAACCCTATTGATGAGCCTCAAGTGGATTTTGTAGAGTTGCCATATTCTCCAGGTTGTCGCCAGATTACGACCAAGCTCATATCAGATGAGCAGCGCTTGTATGTCCGCAATTTTGATGCAGCTGAGGGGTGATGGACTGTTACTATATCAGCAGATGACCCTACTGCTGTCTGGTCAAATGGTGACTATGAATTTGATTTCAATGATCCGACTGGGGATGGCTGCGTGGATGGTGATGATGCCGATACACTTGCGGGCTCTATGGAGATATATACAGAATCTGATTCCCTGGATAGCTGACTCTGCCCTTCATGTTCTCCTGATTTTGTAGAACATGTCACTTCGTGAGTATTTGATGAAGAGGGGTGAATCAATTCTGTCACGCTCGTGTATGCTACAGCCGACTCTGATAACCGAGGAGACTGGATCATGGCAGACATCATGGTGCTTCAGACGATACCAGCCTCTCAACCAGCGGTTGGTGACTATGAAATACTACTTGTGCTCTCTATTACTGCCAATTAGTTTAGAGGGGCATTTTTTATCTTTTTAGCAAGGGATTTTGTGTATATTTTTTGAGTATTTTTTTATACTTGAAATTGTTAATTTTTTTTTATGCACAAAAGCCCTTTACTTTATCGCCTTGTCGTTGTTTCTTTTTTCTTGTTTTCTCATTCTGCTCTTGCCATCGAATACGGTGGTTTTGGAGGTAGGCCAGCCTATCCTCGTGCGGATAATCCTCGGACAGAGTCTATATTTGTCCATACACTTGAGCCTGGTGCTGTCCAGAAAGAAGGTATCACTGTTATCAATAATTCCACTGAGTCAAAGAAAATTCTCGTCTATGCGGCTGATTCTACTCCATCTACAGGAGGAGCATTTGCGTGTAAACAATTTTCTGAAGAAAATACCGATGTGGGTTCATGGATTCAGCTCACAAAGAGTGAGATCACTCTCGCTGCTGGTAGTACACAGCTTATCCCATTTACAATTACCATTCCATCCAATGTGAGTGTCGGAGAACATAATGGCTGTATCCTCATACAGGAAAAGAAACCCAAAAAAGATGACCAACCCGGCGTCAATCTCTCTATCCGTACTGGTCTCCGTGTCGCTATCACCGTGCCAGGAGATATAGAGAGAAAATTGGAAATTGCAGGATTTGACTACAAACGACAAAAATGAATCATCATCCTCAGTCCTCGTGTGAGAAATGTCGGTAATGTCTCGATAGATGCGGATGTCTCTGTTGTGACGCGACATTCTTTTGGCCTCAAGTATAGCCAGCAGGGAGGTGAATATCCTGTTCTACGATGAGATACTTCGGACTGGAATTTTGACCTCCAAAAGCCGTTTTTCTGAGGACTCTACCGATCAAAATTTACTGTCTCATATGATGCGAGTCCAGAAGCACAAATAGGGGATAATACGGATGGTGATCTCACTGTCCTGAAGGGTCCGAGTATCTGGTTTGTTATGTTGCCGACACTTCTTGGTTTTATTACACAGCTCATTCTCCTCGGGCTCATCGGGGCACTCGTCTTTCTCTATATTGTTGCTCGTCGTCGTGAACAATGGATCATCAATCATTGGGTCAAGAAAACTCTCACAGCAAATACTGATATCACGACTCTTGCTGAGGAGTACAATGTTTCATGGAAACTCCTCGCAAAGGTTAATCGTCTCAAGCCTCCCTACGCTCTCAAAAAAGGCGACGCTCTCAAGGTACCTCCACACAAATAGAACATGCTGCATGACCACAGAAATACACCAAACATACTTTTTTCTTTCTTTGGGAGGTATTTTCTCTTAGTCTGTGTTTTCTTCATAGCGTCTCTCTCGACCGTATCAATAGTTGCACAAGAGAGCGAGGCTCCTGCTGAGCCGGCACCCGTCGTCGAATCTGTGCCTGAGCCTACTCCAGAACCAGCTCCTCACGAATCTCAATCTGAACCTACTCCTGAAGCACCATCAGACCCTGGAGAATCTTCCTCTGATTCTGAGCCTGCAGAGAGCTCTTCTGAATCCTCATCATCCGCTGATTCTCCTGTTTCAGATGCTTCAGAGACTTCATTTTCTTCTCTCACTTTCCTGGAGACTGGTGATGGCGTGATACCTCTTCTGGAATGACTCCTCACACCAGAAACGGAGGAAGTGATGACGCTCTTCTCAAATAGTGACTTTCTGATAGAAATAGAGGTTCTATTTTCTGACCTCGATACCGATGTGGATACAGAAATACAAAATGAACCAACTCTCGCTGACCACACCGATGAAGATCCAAATGTTGACCTCATTGATCCCTCTATCATCCCTGATCCACCTGGACCTGTCCCAGAGATAGAGCCTGATTTGCCACCTCAGGATGAGACACCGGTCGTGGAATCTCAGGGTGAATCGCAATCAGCTCTCGGACTTCTTGAATTGCTCTTCCCATCAGAAGAGCTCACCGTTCGTCGTTATGACAAAGAGATTATTCTTGATGAGAATGCTACTCATACCTGTCGTGCTGATATATTTCGTGCTGACCTCCAGACCGAGTCATCTTCTCGGGCTCGTGTGACGCTCTTCCAAAACAGGAAAAAAAGTCTTCCTTCTGTTCTCGAGATCTGAGCACTTCCTGCGGGCATAGATGTCGTCTTCAAGAAAAATGAAGACTATAACTACGCACCCGGTACTCGTGAGACCGTTATAGAATTTGATATCACTCGTCAAGCTGGTGCTAATGTGGGTGATTTCACTATTCCTATAATCTATACCCTCCAGGAATGAAAAGGGTCTTCCGTTGTTTGTCAGATAAATATTATCAACGATTAATATGAAGAAGAAATTTTCATCTCATATCTCTAGTAAAAAAACTTCTCTTATTCTCTTGCTCCTTGTCACGAATGTTGTTACTTTTGTATGAGCTTATTTTTTCTTACAGAAACTCGATGTAGAGAATTTCAGACAGAAATATCCTCTCCTTGATCCGATGCGTTTCTTTGCAGAGCCGAGAGATCTCCTCACCACTGTTCAGCCTGTGCGCGAAGAGCTCAAGGAAATATTTGCAAAAGAAGGTCTGACATTTACCTCTCTCTACTTCGAATATCTCAATACTGGTGCCAATATTTCTATCAATTCTGAAGTGAGGATATTGCCGGCATCACTCATCAAGTTGCCCCTCGCCATGGCCGTTATGAAAAAGATAGAAAAAGGTGATTGGAAGCTCTATAATCAGCTCATTCTGACAAAAGAGGACAGGGATAATGAATGGGGGGAGGTCTATAAATATCCTATCGGTTCACCTATCACAATCCAGAATCTCATCGAAGAAATGCTCCTTCACTCAGATAATACTGCATACAGAATCCTCTACCGTAATCTCTCTCTGGATGAAGTGAGAGATGTCTTTGATTCACTTGGTCTGGATGACTTCTTTGACCAAGAATGAAAAATAACCGCCAAAGAATATACACGACTTATTCGTTCTCTCTACACCGCTAACTATCTCAGTCCAGAACATTCCCAATTTTTGCTCGATATACTGTCTGGTACAGAGTATGATGATTATTTGGGGCAGGGCATTCCTGCTGACGCAGTATTTGCTCATAAAATATGAGAAAATGAATCAAAGACGGTAATTCTGGATGCAGGGCTTGTCTATAAGGGGAATCGTGTCTATCTCATATCTATGGCTATAGACTATGAGAAAGAATGACTCACACGAGCAGAGGCGCTGGAACTGTTTGGGCGAGTTTCCAAAATTATCTATAATTATATCTCTACGACAAACAATGAGGCCTTGTAGTTCATTTTTCCGTACCCTTTTTATCTACTACACTGTTTTTTGTGTTTCTTTGGGGAGTTTGCCTTTTGAGGGATTCCTCGTCCATCTCCGAGAAGGCAATATTGTCGATGTACTCTACCGTGCTCAGAAAAATAATAATGTTATCGATGTCGCCCGTGAGATGATAGAGCCTCGAATTCCTACTGTCTATGCTGATGGTGCGACTGATGCTATGATGGCATATGATACCGTCAATAATGCTACTTCTACTCCCAAATTCCGTCTCTGGGATGGTAGTACCTGGTGATCAGAACAATCAGCGAGTGCTTTCGTGGGAAGTGAACTCTACAATATGCAGGTACGCTACGCACCGACTCGTGATGAGGCAATTCTGGTCTGAATCACCAATACGGGGCAGATACAGGCTCAGGTCTTCAATGGTTCGACATGGGGGAGTCCGATAACGCTCTCAACCGTAGGCGACACTATCAATAATCCAAATGGTGCTTCACTCTTTCGATGATTTGATATCGAATATGAGCAATTGTCTGGTGATGCGGTGGTCGTCGTCGCAGATAATAGTGCTGATCCAGATTACTATGTTTGGAATGGATCGAGCTGGTCATGACCGACCAATATCGATATTCCTACAACTGGTCGACCACTACAGATAGAGCTGGCTGCTCGTCCAGGGAGTGACGAGCTGGCATTTATCACCCTCGATACCAATAGTGATGTCTATGCTATGCGATGGACAGGTTCTGGGTGGAACAATATGTGAGTCACTACTGCTTGGGAGTTAACAGCCTCTATCGCTGGTACGAGAAAGGCTATCGATGTGGCATTTGAGAAGACCTCATGAGATATCATGTTTGCCTGGTGATTTAATACAGCCGCGACAGCACACTTCCGCTATCGTGCTTATTCCGGAGGTGTTCTCTGAGCTGTGACAAATGTCACAAATGCCAATCAGGGATGAGTCGTCAACTGGCTCAAGCTCGCACCCAATCCTACTGCTGGCTCTAATCAGATCATGATAGGATTGCTTGATGCCGGTGGTGATATCAATACTTTTCGCTGGAGCGGCACAGCCTGGAGTGCTGTGCATGCTGAGCACGCGGCGGCTACCGAAAATAATACCTTTAATGGTTCTGTTGAGATGGATTTTGATATCGTGTTTGAAACACACAGCTCTAATCCAAATGATGCCTGGATCATCTGGAACAATACGGACAATATCTCCCGAAAACTCTGGGATGGTGGTACTTCATCCTGGTGAACTGTATCTTCTACGGGTGATGACAATAGCTGAATTCTTCTCAATGCTCATCCCAATAATGGTGCCGTCATAGCTTCATTTTATGAAGATGATTCATCGGGGCTTACAAACCTTGATATTCTCTCATCAGCTCTCATAGGAGGGGGTCAGACCTGGTGAGCCGTGGGTACTTTTACTACTATCTGGCCTGGTCCTGTTCGTCGCAATCTCGGTATCACCCGTATGGCTCAGGCAGTGCAGTCTTATGGTGGTTCCAACGAGGCAATGCTCGTGTATGTGACAGAGGATAGTACAACCTATCCCCAATATCGTCGATGGACGGGTAGCTCATGGAGTGCTCCTGCGAGTGCCAGTGGTACCAATGGTGAGCTGCGTCATATGGTCCTCAAGACTTCACCAGTACGCGATGAGGCAGCGCTCATCACCCTCTGAAACAATGGCCGAGTCGAAGCACAGATATGGAATGGTACCACGAGTTCATGGTCGAGTGCTCAGCTCCTCAATACACTCAATAGCGCAACAGAGAGCCGAGATGTGCAGTCTCTGTATCGATGATTTGATGCTGAATACGAGAATAGCTCTGGTGATCTCATCGTCGTCACAGGTGATGGTACGCCCGATCCCAACTATCACGTCTGGAATGGTACGAGCTGGTCAGCCCCAGTAAATATTGATATACCTACTATTGGTAGACCAAACTGGATAAAGCTTGCAAGCAGACCAGGGACTGATGAGCTCGCTATGATATTATTGGATTGAGATGAAAGTGTCTATGGTATGCGCTGGACTGGCAGTGCATGGGATAATATGGGTGCTACAAATGTTTGGGATGATGACACCCCTACCGCTATTCGAGAGGCCATGGATGTAGCTTATGAAAGAAACTCCTGAGATATCATGTTTGTTTGGTGACGTGATAATGAAGCCTCTGGTGGTTTTAAGTATCGTACATATGTTGGGACTACATTGGGCCCTGTAACCAGTGGGCCATCGTATTATAATGCGAGAAATTGACATTGGTTACGACTCGCTTCAAATCCACTGGTTTCATCTAATCAAATAATGATTTGAGTCGTCTCCTCAACACGCCAACTCCGTACATTAATTTGGGATGGATCCGCATGGAGCACAGTGTATAACCCAACTTCGTCTGCTGTGGAAAATAGTAGTAATCGTGTTTTTGATATTGCTTTTGAGACGCATCCTTCAAATCCCAATGTTGCTTGGCTTGCCTATGGTGATGGAAATACTATCACTCGTAATCGCTGGAATGGTACGGCATGGGCTACTGGTACGACACAAGGAGATGATACTGATTTTATACAACTCAATACTCATCCAAATAGTGGTGCAGTTCTCATGGCGGCTTATGAGAGCTCTACTTCTGCTTCTCAGGATATTACCGAGAATCGTATCACAGGTGGGGGTACTACATGGGGCACTGCAACTGCAGTTTACGGGGGTCCAGTTATGAGAACAGATCTTCCATATACCAAGATAGCCCTTGCATCAGAACGCTATATTTCACCGACCTATACTCAGCAGGCGTATAGATTTTTCAATAATGCGAATTCAGCTGATGTAGGCAGTCCATTGGCAACTCAGGATACTCCCACAGGACTTCCTTCTGCTTGAGCTGCTTTTCGTTTGCGCACTCTCCTCCGAGTGGACACTAATACTATTCTTCCTAATGCTCAGAACTTCAAACTCCAATTTGCTCAAAAATCAGGAACCTGTGATACGGCTTTTTCTGGGGAGACTTATGCTGATGTGACAGCGGCAACAGTGATAGCTTATAACGATAATGCTTCACCTGCTGATGGTGCTGGTCTCATTGCCAATGCTAATGATCCCACCGATGGAGGTCGCACGATCGTCAATCAGGACTATGAAGAACTCAATAATTTTACCAACTCAGAGGCTGCTATCGCGAGTGGTCAGGATGGGAAATGGGACTTCTCTCTCAGGGATAATGGAGCTAATGAAGATACTGATTATTGTTTTCGAATCGTGAAATCAGATGGAACACTTCTGAATACCTATTCAGTTATACCACAAATCACCACAGCAGCATTCGGAGCTGTCAGTGCTGATATCGTGGATAGCGGAGGGACTCCTGTGGGGAGTCCTTCGGTGACTATGAATAGCGTCATAGTGACCATCGGTCATCAGTCTGCTACTGGTGTTTTTGGTGTTTCCGCTCAGAAAATTCGCGTGACGAATAGTAGTAATAATTCTCAGTGGACGCTCACGCTCGCCGCTGATGGTGGACCGACAGCTTTCTGGGATGGGATTCCAGGCGATTATGATTTTAACGATCCTACTCCCAGTGCTGGTGATGGTGCTGATGATGATATTCTGGGTGGTCGTATGAGTCTCAATCCGAGCATTGGTACTTTCGGGGGTACCTGTAGCACTACGGGTGTAACCAAATGATCGTCATCATCATTTTCCGAGTGAGTCACTGATTCTATTACCCTGCTTACTGCTGGGGCAACCGCAGACACTGGGTGTTATTGGGATTTTACAGGTATAGGCATATCTCAGACTATTCCTGGAGAAAAGCCGTGAGGTTCATATTCTATAGATATGACACTGACGGTCACTGCTATCTAGTTTAGAAAAAGTTTTAAAATATTTGACACCACAAACAAGATATGATTTAATGTGATTATGTGAGGGAAGTTTAATCCCTCCATAACCTTCATTCATACTCTATGGATACACACTCTCTCTCATCATTCCTTCTCCGCAAGGTCAATCTCGCTACAGTCACAGTCATTCTGACCAGTATGTCTCTCACCAGTGTCGTCTGAGTCTATGCTGCTTCTACTTCAAATTTTGCACAGACTATCAATCCAGGGACACTCTCTGTCGACATCGTCGACGCTGGGTATGTGACAGTTGGTAGCCCATCTGTGACGATGTCTGCGAAGACTTTTAGTTTTTCTTGTCTCAATGGTGGCAATGCCTCTACTGGTACATTTGGTACTTCATCCCAGGTCATCTATATCAAAAATCCTGATGCAGCAGACAATGGATGGACAGTGAGTCTCGCAGCTTCTGCCCCTACCACTGTTTGGGATAGTGCTGGTACTGATTATGATTTCAATGATGCAGGTACCTCTGGATGTAGTGATGGTGATGATTCTGATTCTCTCGCAGGTCAGATGACGGTGGACCCATCCGTTGGTACACTTGCAGTTGGTACCTGTGCGAGTTGTGCGACAACAGCTGTGACAAAAGGTTCATCTGCTGCATTTGTAGAGTCAACGACTGACAGTATTACACTCCTCACTGGAGCTGCTGGTTCGAATGATATTGGTGACTGGAGACTTACAGGTGTAGCAATATCTCAAACCATTCCAGCTGAGCAACCTGCTGCGAGTGATTATAATATCAATCTCACACTTTCTATCCTCGCGAGCTAAAAAACTCTCATATTTTCTCCCCGTTTTTACGGGGATTTTTTATTGTCACAGAATTGATTTGTTGTACGCACTGTGTTATCCTTTTCTATATGAGACAAGTACGCCAAATACTTTTCAAGACATGAGCAATAGCATTTCTCTTGTTTTTTTCAGTATTGAGTGTGTATGCTCAGACTGCTATCCGGCTCGTGATTCCTATTGTTTCCCCTGCTTGCTTCAATGGTATAGATGATGATGGTGATGGATTGGTAGATTATCCAGATGATCCAGATTGTGTCGATCAGGATGACGAATCAGAGCACAATCTCACCGCGATTTTTTTGGTGTCTGCTCCGACTGTCACACTCGGGCAACTTACGACATGGAATGTCACACCTTTCGGAGGTAGTACGACCTATATCTATAGCTGATTCTGTACCAGATACCCAAACATCATTTGTGGGATGACCGAGAGGAGAATCTCGAGCACCGTTTTTAGTACCCACAATATCCCCCCCCCGATAGATATATCATCATCAATACCTGAAGCTGATATGAGTGTAGAAGAGGGTACTGAGTATACCTATAATGATTCGTATCATGAAACTCGAGATCCTCTTCCCCTGGACTCTGCACCAGAGAGGTCATTATCCACGGAACCTAGACCATCTATAGATATCTCTACTCTTGATACACCTGATCAAAAAAATGATAGCAATGATACATCCGTAACACAAGATGGTGATGTCAGCTATCCTATATATACAGAATTAGCGGAATCCTCTATAGTTATCTTTTATAGCATTCTATTCTGTTTTTTTCTGGGGTGTATTTTCTGGCAGAGAAAAACTATTTTTCATATTTTCAAAAAAAATAAGCGATAATTTTTTTAGTAAAAAACTCCTTGCTATAGGAGTTTTTGGGATAGTGTGATGGATTTGGTGGGAACGCTGGGAATCGAACCCAGGACCATTCCCGCCTTTGGCGGGGCTGCTCTAACGCTTAAGT
>JBFZBA010000046.1:0-9024 GCA_041308705.1 Candidatus Altimarinota bacterium | reverse complement strand
CTGGAATGACGGACTGCAACCTCTCCCACAACTCTTCTTTTGGAATACTGCGAAAATAGGAAGCAATATCGAGTTTGAGGACGAACGCTGGTTTTTGGTAGTTTTGTGTCACCTGTCGCATAAATTTCTCGGCTCTTCTGATACCAAAAAGCGTGCCTCTCCCTTCCCGACCAGCGTAATTATCATAAATGAATATCTTCTCCAATTGTGGCCGAAGCCAATTGGATAGAAGGTGATGAACAACCCTATCACGAAAGGTGGGGACAAAAATCTCTCGCATCACTGGATCTGTGACATAGATGAGTTTGTAGTCGTCTGGCTGGTAACTTCATGCCGTGATTTCCGTGAAGAGTTGAAGACAATTTTCCTCAAAGTTTTGCTCCCAAAGCAATGCTTGGGGGGTTCGTCTCTTGCGACGGCGACAATCAAAGTATGCCTGAAATATATCGGAGAGCATAGGGTACCTGCGAGAAAACAAAGACGAGCGTTAGAAGCGTTGTTGAGGTTGACATTCGATTCCGCACGATTGAGTCACATTCTGTGGACATTATGACCATCGAGACCACCAGACGCATACAGTTCATCGGAGTTGTCGAAGCCACCATTGTCGTTGCGAATGCCCGAACTTTGTGAGATGAAAAGGTTCGACACAAAAAGTACGAATACTTCCCGGATCTTATGAGTTACGCTCTATAAAAATATAGGGCATATCATCTCTGATACTCCTGACACGCTCCTAGCCTCCGTATAGACTACGATTCTGGTCATCTGCGAGCCTCCATTTTTCAGGGCATACTTCGATGCCATCCAGCAAGTTGCTTGCTGACTGATTCTACGGATTCTGCAATATAGGCAAATTGTGTGGTCGTACATCACTGAAGATCATGGACAGTTCTCATCAAGATGCGTACAGTTTCGATGGCAAGGAGGGCTTCGGAGAGAAACGCTATTCGCTTTTCTCATACATGTTCAGAATTGGCAGCGACAATACTTTGCAATATTTTGAGAGATTCAAGGCGTAGCATCTCACCAATCGAATACTTATGTGCCTTCGCAAGTCCTCATACAAAACGGAACATACGAAGTACCAGCTCATACCCATCACGAAATACGGGTAAATGCTCATAGTGAGCCATAAAAATTATGGGCTACAAAATAACTAAAGGATCAAATAATCAAATGACCAAAACGGGCAAGTATCTTATGCGAGAAAACAAAGACGAGCGAGAGAAGCGTTGCCGAGGCGGACATCCGACCCCGCACGACCGAGCCACACCCTGAGGACACCATGACCACCGAGACCACCAGACGCATACAGCGCATAGGAGTCGCCGAAGCCACCACCGTCGTCGCGAATGCCCGTGAGTTTGCTCCAGTCATCTTTGATATCGAGACCGACTTTGTCTTTGAGGTATTGTGCTTTTGCAGCAAAATCTTTCTTCATTTTTTGCCAATCAGTATGGAATGTATCGAGTCTTGCATTGACTTGCGTCATATTCGCTTCTCCAAAGAGAGCATTTTGGACATAACCGTCGAGGAGGAGGAATTGCGAGTGATTATCTGATCATCCGTTTGCTGGTGTCCATGATTTTCCGAGTGCTTTTGTGAACTCTTGAAGTCGAGCCATCTCTTCTCCTGTTGGAGTCGAAAGTACTTTTCTCTCTCCATGAAATGCTCCAGCTTTCCAGCTTTCGATACCCAGTTTCTCTCAGAGCCATACAGCGATTCCTAGTGAATTGTGAGTTTTGATAAATTCGGCATGTTCAGTAGCGAGAGCGGTGTATTCATTGATGGGTTCTATTGGGGTTTCTGTTACTCATTGTTTGTTTGAGTTTGTATCCTCAAAATCACCATTAAGAACTCGACGGAGATTTATGAGCTGAACACGAAGTGTATCTCATGAACCCTGAAATTGTGCCAAGAATGCTTCACTATTTTCACCGAGTTTGAGAGTTCCAAGAGCAGCCTGGACTCTTTGAGTCGTGAGTTTCTGAGTATCATCTGAGAGGAGATTGCCTACGACCTGGAGCAGACTCTCTGTTGACCGTTCTGCTGTAGTAAATCTGTGAGAAGGATTTTTCATAATAATATGGTTACAATCACATATTATTGTATATTTATTGTTTTGTCAAATACTTTACATCCCTATTGGAGAGAAAATCACTACGATAGTCTCATGAAAACCAAAAAAAGACAGAAAACACTCGAAGTCTGGAAGAAAAAAATTGCCTCATATTTCTGGCTCGATGACTGTGCGGGTGGTATATATATACGCGAGAGAAAATGAAAACAGGAAATCCTCTGTGTGCTCCATAGAGATGGGAGCTATATGCTGCCGAAGTGACGAGTGAAAAAATGAGAATCCTTTGAGACTGCTGCAATACGCGAATTCCGAGAAGAAACTGGTGTACAAAATAGTTCCATAATATCAGAGATAGCAACTGTGAGAGATAGATTGAGAAGAAAGAAAATCGTCTTCTTCCATATGAAGTATACTGAATCCCCTGCTACCAATATTCGCGATGAGGCTATCATGTGGATAGATCTCGAGAAATCTCCCGAGAAGATGAAACACGAGAGTGAGAGAAAATTTATCGAAAAACATCTTCTGTAATCTATACCTAGAAGATATATGGAAATGGGTTTTTAGGGGACACACTGTCTGAGCGTCATGAATACAGAAGATAAATTGCTGAAAAGGAGAGCGAGTTTGTGTCCCCTGAATGATTTTGGGTACTTTTTTCACAAAAAGTACCAAACGAATCATGAGTTTTTGAAATGGAAAATGATATTAATTATCTGTCCTTCTTGAGCATGGTCTCGAGGGTTTTCGCAATTTGTGATATATAGATGACTATAGTGATGATACTTCCGAAGAGGATAATCTTTCACCAGGTATCGAGAAAAATAGCGCCGACGCCAAAGAAAAAAGAAAGCATCATAACGATGTGTCGCTGCATACGATAGTCTATCCCCTGCTCAGCCATGCGGTGATGCAGGTGGGTGAGATCTCACTTCATAGGATTTTTACCAGCTCGTATCCGTCCGAGTATGACATAAAAAGCATCAATAAAATAAATACCGAGGACAATAGACGCTGTCGCTATTTTACCACCTGATACGATAGAAAGTGTGGCTATCATAAATCCGAGAAACATCGTCCCCGCATCTCCGACGATACAGGCTCGGCGTACATCAAAACGCCAGAAAACAAAGAGGGTCGGTATGAGAATAATAAGAAAGGACAATACAAAGAGAGAATTATTCTGGGAAGCAATCGTCGTATCTGTGAGATAGAGCTTGAGAGAAAGTCAAGCTAATATAACCAGTGTGACGAGACTCACGCTCGAGGTCATCGCACGACCGTTATCGCTCCAATTGATAGCATTCATGACGAGGACATACCAGATAATCGTCGCGACAAGTGGTATGAGGTAAATCGTCTTTTCTGCAATATTCCACTGTAGAGCCTCAAAGGTATCGAGAGAAATAATGCCTCCAAATATATTACTGACATAGCCTATCTTGATAGCCGTGAGACCAAAAAATGCTCACAGAGCTATCTGAAATGTCAGCCTGAAAATCGGATGAAGTGAACGCTTCTGATCATCCCATGCCATGAGCAGGCTCGTGATAAGTCAGGCAAGGATCACATAGGCTGTTTTCTTGATATCGGTCTCTGTCACAGACTGGAGAATCCAGGGCGACCAGAGAAGCAGATTGAGCACGATGACGATACCGCCTGGATATGGGAGCGGTCCTCTCCCCTCTTCGTGTGGATAGAGGTGAGGCTTATCGACGATACCATATCGACGGAAGAGCCAGAAAACACTATAGACCAAAATGAGCATAGTGAGTCCAGCGCCCAGCACAACACTGATGTAGAGAAAGAGATTCTCCATTATTTTTTCTGTTTAGAATAATAATATATCACACCTCCGAGGACGATTGCGAGAATGATGTAGTTGAGGTACTGGAGAATCACTTCGTAATTCTCAACAGCAAAGACTCAGACGAGGAGAATAGAAACAGCCCAGAGTGAAGAACCAAATATGTTTGCCGCCCAGAACCTGGCACCAGACATGTGATGGGAGCCTGCGATATAGGGGATAAAAGCCCGGAGGAGATTGTGAAATTTCCCTGCGACAATAAACCAAAATCAATTTTTGTTCATTTGTTTTTCGAGCCAAGCGAGTTCTCTGGGACCTGCTCAGAAAAATGCTCCATATTTTTTCATGGTATCAGGATTACCGTATCGTCCCATGAAATACCCCAGAGCATTCCCGAGACACGCTCATGTCATAGCAAGGGCTGCTGCGAGAGGAAATATATCCCACTGTTTTGCGACAAAAAATCCACCAACCAAAATCATGAGGTTCATACCGGGGACTACCACACCTATAAATGGAAATGATTCTATCATGGCCACGAGAAAAAGTATCAGATAATTCCAGTTTCCCCAGGACTTGATCTGTATTCCCATCCAGTCAATAATCTCCCGCATAATATCGGGCCGAAAAAGCGACAAGAGTCCAATGACGACCATTGCTACAAGCAGGACCACATGCAGCGTAGTGATGACGGCACTGAGAATTTTTTTGAGATTTTTTCTGTACATGCAGATGAGTATAGATAAATTAATGGGAAGTGAAGTCTTCTGGAAATAAAAATAAAATTACTATAATTCGCATACTTTCCAGAAAAACTCAAATTATACTCTCTCAGCCCAGTCACTCCCGTGCTCAAGAAACGCCTCTCAAAATATATACTCCTCTTCACGCTGCTCATAATCAATATGAGCTGGTGGGGATATCTCGACCGACCTCACACCGTCAAGCCGACTTATGAAAATCTCGACTGTGTCAGCTATAGTCCGTACCGAGATGAATATACACTCAATGAAAATAAAACATTTGTCACTCCTGAGACTATCGATGCCGATATGGCTATCATAGCAGAACGCTTTCGATGTGTCCGAACCTATACGACGCTCCACGGCATGGACCGCCTCCCAGAAATTGCAGAGAAATATGGACTCTCTGTCATCGTCGGTGTCTGGATCAGTCCAGATCTGATGGAAAACATGGAGGATCTCGACCTAGCACTCACTGTAGCAGAGAAATATCCTGCTGTGACCCATGTACTCGTCGGAAATGAGGCCCTTTTCTTTGAAACCATCTCTCCAAAATACCTCTACCTCTATCTGAAATACGCAAAAACGAGAACCAGTAAACCTATCTCCACGGGAGAAATCGTCTCCACCTGGAATGAGCATAGAAAACTTGCAGAACTGTCGGATTTTATAGCGATACATGTCTTCCCTTATTGGAACAATGTGCCAGTAGAAAAATGAGTAGAGTATCTCGAGGGTGATTATAATTTTATGCAGACACTCTTTCCTGATAAGGAAATCATTGTCGCTGAAACAGGTTGGCCGTCAAATGGTGTCAATCGTGGCTGAGCGGAAGCAAATCTCCTCACGCAGGCGACCTACATCCGAACTATTACAAAATATTTAGAGGGTCGAAAAATTCGCTACAATATCATCGAAGCATTTGATCAACCATGGAAAATATTTGGAAGTGAAAAACACGCAGGATGATCGTTTGGTGTCTTCGATGATAAGTGACGAGAAAAATTTTCTCTTTCAGGACCACTCTCACTCTACGGAAGCTCTTTTATGGTCCGTGGTGTAGCAAATACTGTGGACGCCGTAATGAACAAAATACCAGATAAATACACTACAGAAATAGATGATATTTTTTCTGGGGATATGGTCTACCGGCTCACGAAGTTTCTCAATATAGATTCTGATATTGGACTCGCGACGAGTTTCATATTTCTGACGGTGAGTATCGTATTTGGTTGGCTCGGTGGACATCTGAGATTTCGAGCATTCTTCTGGGGGTCACTCACCCTCCTCGGGCTCATAAATATCCTCGTGATGATAGCCTACAAAGCGTGGATAGGACACTACCTCTATCTCCCCCAATTCTGGATAAATATCCCTCTCATGCTCCTCCCTATCATGGGAATACTCTATCAACTGAGGGATTATCTCAAGATTATAGGTCGAGGACACATACGACACCATATCACCTACCGTGATCTCACTCCTTTTGCAGGAGAGGAGCCATTTGTCTCTATCCATATACCGAGTTATAATGAAGAACCCGAGATGCTCATACACACAATACAATGTGTGACGAATCTCGACTACGCAAACTACGAGCTCATCGTCATCGAAAACAATACACGAGATGAAAAAGTATGGAAACCTGTGGAGAAATTTGTCCAAGAACTCGGGAATCCTCGTGTGCGTTTTTACCATTTCGACGAACTCGATGGATACAAATCCGGTGCACTCAATAAGGCTCTCGAACTCACAGATTCCCGTGCTGAGATTATCGGTCTGCTCGATGCGGATTATTCTGTACGACCAGATTGGCTGCGCATGACGATAGGACTCTTCAGGGAAAGTCAGGTAGCCGCTATTCAGTGTCCCCAATCAAACGACCGGAGGAAAGCAACTGCATTCCAGAAGATCATGTGCTACGAGCTCGACCTTTTTTACAAGCAAGGAATGATTATCAGAAATGCATCAAATGCTGTCATCATGAACGGGACGATGTGTCTCCTGCGTCGTGATGTACTCGAAGCTGAAAAATGGTGTAATGGATTTATCTGTGAAGACTCTGAGCTGGGTCTGAGAATACTCGCGCATGGTCGATCAATTATCTATGTGGATCACATTTTCGGAGAAGGACTCCCCCCGAGAAATTTCGAAGAGTATAAAAAACAGAGATTCCGCTGGGCATATGGAGCGATGATGATATTCAAGACTCACTGGAAAAAGATATTTTTCCGATCACACCTGACGCTCATGCAACGATTTGAATATCTGTTTGGTTGGATAGGTTGGGGACAGATGATTCTCTATCCTTTCTACCTCTTGATTCTCCTATTCTGAAGCTACTTTATTTATGAGTCGTATAGTTTTGAAGCACCATATGATTTTGCTCTCCTGACGCTCTTCTATGTGCTGTTCCTGATGTTCTCGACTATCTCCATCTACCGTGATAGGATGCACATTACACTCCGGGAAGCATGGCTCGCAGTCCTCGCCTCTGCCTCACTCACAGTGACTATTTTCCGAGCTGTTTTCCTCGCAATATTTTGGAATAATTTTGGATTTAAAAAGACGAATAAGTGAGGTATCCATATCGGCTCTGGAAAAATCTCATGGCTCCGTGCACATCCTGGATTTATAGGACTCGTTGCTATCAACCTCACGATGATTATACTCTCTGCATCGATTCTCTTCCGGTATGGGGTAAATACTGACACACTCATCTGGTTCCTCCTCGTGGTCACTATCACTCTGCCAACTATGGGATCGCTCTTTTTCCAAATCATCTATGAATAATACGCTCGTTGCTGACATAGAATCACGCATCGATATCGTAGAACTGATACGAGAATATGTGCCATTGAAAAAATCTGGTGCGAACTGGAAATGACTCTCCCCTTTCAAGCCCGAAAAAACACCTTCGTTTGTCGTATCCCCTGCAAAACAAATAGCCTACTGTTTCTCGACAAACCAGGGAGGTGGACCACTGACGATGCTGATGCTCCTGGAAAAAATAGAATTTAGGGAAGCACTCCAGATACTCGCGAAGAGAGCTGGCGTCGAACTCAAAACAGACACCGTCCAGGACGGAAAAGCTGACGAGAGGTCCACACTCATCAAGCTCTATACAGCAGCAGCAGAGTGGTACAAACAAGAACTCCAAAAACCAGAATGACTCGAAGCGAGGAATTATCTGGCAAAAAGAGGAATCACTCCAGAAACAATTGAGAAGTGGTGAATCGGCTACAGCTCTGATCCGCGAGAGATGTTTGAGAACATGAAGAAAAAATGATTCTCAGAAAAAATCATCATGGATAGTGGTATATTTGTCTCGCAGTACAAGGATCGATTTTTTGGAAGAGTCATATTCCCGATTACCAATTATCGTGGTGAGGTCATAGCATTTTCAGGCAGGACGCTGAAGTGAGGAATTGATGAAGCAAAATATGTGAATTCTCCTGAAACACTTATTTTTCATAAGAGTGATGTCCTCTTCGGAATCAATCATGCGAAAAATCCTATCCAGAAAGAAAAAAAAGTCATCGTCGTCGAGTGACAAATGGATGTCATCAGCCTGCATCAGAGTGGCTACGAATATGTCGTCGGTATCAGTGGTACTGCACTCACAGAATCTCACATACGACTCATACGCCGACTCACGAATCAGGTCTATCTGTGTCTCGATCGTGACAGCGCGGGCAAACAGGCGATATTTCGCTCGATAGAAAATCTGCAAAATGATCCGGTTGATATCTATGTCATAAATATCTGAGAAGCGAAGGATCCTGATGAATTTTTGAAGTCTGGTGGGGATTTTTCTGAGAGTATTCGTGATGCTGTTCCTGCGATTTCTTTTATCATAGAAGAGGGTGCATCAAAGCATGACATAACTACCAATCAAGGGAAAAAATGACTCCTCGATGAAGTCATAAAACACATCCTCGCATTGCATGGAAATGTGGAAATAGATCAGGCACTCAGACTCCTCTCAAAAAAACTCGAGATGAGCTTGCAAACTCTCTACTCTGAATACAATAGATCTGTTCGTGGTCAGAAGAGGCCACCTGTTGATGTGTCTCCGTCACTTCTACCGTCCGGAACTGAATATCTCGTCACCTATATTATTGGTTTACGAGAAGGCCGTGAGATTTTTCTCCGTGAATGCCTGTTCCAAGACGAAGTATTGGGCGATGAAAATATGCAACAGATTACTGCACTCCTCGCAGGAACACTCGAGAATGAAGTCATAAAAAGTCACGAACTCCGATTCGAAGAACTCTCTCATGGGAAAACCGCAGAAAAACTCTTCATCGAATTCCGTGAACTCATCTGGGGTATCAACCAGACAACTTTTCGTAAACTCCAAAAAAAATACACGAGCGATCTCCCAAAAC
>JBFZBA010000045.1:0-12796 GCA_041308705.1 Candidatus Altimarinota bacterium | reverse complement strand
GTATAACATCTCTGAGTGTTTTTGAAAATGTTATTTATTGTTTGTAGTGTTATTTTTTCGCATGAATATGATTTTTGGAAAGAGCATTTATTATGCAATTCATGCAGATTCATATACAATTTTTTTCGTCCGATTTTTTATTTTTTTAATATTTTTTTCTATGCCAGTTGCAAAGAAAAAGGCTGCTCCTAAAAAGGCTGCTCCAAAGAAAAAAGTTGTTGCTAAAAAGGCTGCTCCTAAAAAGGTAGTCAAAAAAGCTCCTGCTAAAAAAGCAGTTGCTAAAAAAGCACCAGCTAAAAAAGTTGTTGCTAAGAAGGCTGCTCCTAAAAAAGCAGTTAAGAAAGCAGCTCCAAAGAAGAAGAAATAATTCTTCACTTTTTTCAAAAATATACCTCTCATTTTGAGAGGTATTTTTATGTCGAACAAAAAGATCGATTGATTTTATTATGGTTGGGAATGAGGGGGAAGAGTGAGCGAATCTCACTCTGAGTCAACCCGAATCCGCCGTGGCGGATGAGCGGTGAGAATCCCTCTTTGATAAAATTTGCAGTTCGACTCACTCTGTTCGCTCACTACATTCGATTTTGTGTAGATTGGTCGAAGACCATGAGTGAGGACACACTTTTGCAGAACAAATGATGTTTCGTGTCCAAATCGAATGGTTGGGAATGAGGGATTCGAACCCCCGATGCCGGATTCAGAGTCCGGAGCCTTACCACTTGGCGAATTCCCAACAGCTCAAGTGAGTGTAGCAAATTTTGGCTTTTTGCAAGTTTTCACCAAACATGGACTCTCGAGAGTCCATGTTTTGTATTTTGATGGGAAATTTATCGCGGGATAATTAGGCTACATTTGCCCTATCATAAAATGCGACACCCCGAATAGAGTATCATTGTTTTCCCTGGAACCGCGAGAGATAGTTATTGAGTGGGACTGATTGTAGAGTGCCAGTATAATATGGATCGAGAGCATACCATGTGTTTCCTTGTTTGTAGGCCATTGCTCTATGGCCATAGTCACGAGACCATTTGGGACTTTTGGGAGTATCGAGCATGATATCGGCGACTGTCGCTCCAGCAGGGGCATCAAATTTCCCAGGTACGAAGTCCATCATACCTCTTCCGCTCCCTCCACCGCGGTACTGATTAAAGACTGAATCTGCATCTCCAGAGGGTACAGATAATCATACCTTTTCGAGGTTTTGACGAGCAGTCAGTGAACAAAGAGTGGTTCCTCTCTTTGACCTTTGAGGTGGTGAAGAACTTATCTTGCCACCTCCGATGGTTCCTCCACCTCCGACATTGTTAAATTTGAAAAGATTGTTTAATCCGCCTCATTTTCTTGTCCTCTGTGTCCTGGCTTGAGGTGTCTCTTTTGGTGTATTCGATGAGAGGGCAGTGAGAATAGCGGGACGAGGTTCGTCGAGTGCTTGTTTGTCGACTTCGTAGGCTTTTCTGGTTTTTGGACCATAGATACCATCGACTTCTCCTATTTCTCTGGTAAAACGCTCAGGATCTGTGATCTTGATGAGCTCTTGGTATGCTCTTACTGCTTCTCTGTCCTTTGAAATATCTGGATTTGCAACAACAGTTTCTCGGAGACTCTTAATCTGTTTTCTCTTTTCTGGTTCGATGATATTTCTGAGTCCTTCGAGGAGCCCTCGAGTTTCTTTCTTTACTTCTCCATTTTTCTGGACGACTTCCTTTTCTCGTGGTGTACTCGCTTTTTTGAATATTTCACTGAGTTTTCTCACAGGTTTTTCTTGCTCTCTTTGTGCATTTCTTTCCGTTCCCTTATTTCAGAGTCTCTGAAAGAGATTTGGCGTATTTTGCTCGCCAGTGTCTCGTCGTGTTGGTGCTTCAAATCGTGGCATAGGAAAGTAGTGTTAGCAGCTACTCCCTAGATTGTACCCTATTTTTTTGCTGGTTGCAAGGATTTGGACCTGTTTATTGTGTTATTTTCGTTAATCTAATTTGACCAGTTAATCCTGTTTACCGTTTACTGTTCTCAGTTTACTTTTGCCTGAGCCACCACAGTATCTTCCTAGCATTTTCTTTCCAGTTATAGGTCGTCATGTTTCCTGGATTTTCTAAGATGGACTGTATGAGGATAGAGGCTTTAGAATCAGATAAATCTATAGTGTAGACTTCTTCTTCATCAAATGCGAGCGACATATCGGTCATCATGGGGTGACCTCAGACCGCGAGAGAGTAGGGGGTATTTTTCTCAATTTTTTGCCGAAGTTCTGTGATGAGAGCTCATTGTGCCTTTTTGGCAGCATTTTCAAGAGTATAGACTGGTGCTGTATGGATGATATCACCAGGCAGGAGTGAGCGGAATTCGTATTTCTTCAGGAATTCTATGAGGGCTGGCGTGTAAATGATATCGGTTGTCTCGCGTCGGAAATTCATTGCGTCGATATCGAAGGGGACATCTGTCTTTATTTGTGCGAGAAATTGGCTCTGTTTGGCACTCTGTCAATCACCGATCATAGCCTGGAGTTTCGGTGAGAGCTCTCCGACATTCGCAATGATATTGTCGAGTGTATCGTACCTTTCGAGGAGTGTGACGGCTGTTTTGGGGCCGATTCACTTCACACCAGGGATATTGTCCGATGCATCACCAATGAGGGCGAGATAATCGACGATTTGTGCGGGGTGTACTTCAAATTTTTTGACTGCCTCTTCTTCATCATACATTTTATCCTTCATCGCGTCATAGACATAGACATGTCGACCAATAAATTGAAATAAATCCTTGTCGGAAGAGACAATCAATACTCGATCCATATCATCCCGATGTTTTACTGCGAGTGTCCCGATGATATCATCAGCTTCGTATCCGGGGACTGCTACACGCGGGATTCCGAGGAGATCTGTCACTTCAAAAATCGCATCCATCTGGCTGCCAAGGTCATCAGGCATGCCATCACGGTGAGCCTTGTAATTCGCATCTACCTCACTTCGAAAAGTCCCACCTCCACTATCAAAAGTCATGATGATATATTCAGCGTCCATTTTCATGATTTGCATGAGAGCTTTCGTATATCCAAAGAGCGCATTCACTGGTTTCCCATCACGCGTGTGAAATGGCGGTACCGCATAAAATACCCGAAATATCAGGTTAAATCCGTCGATAATAATTAATTCTTTTTTCATTATCCAGAGTATACCTGCTACCCGAGAAAAACAAGCATTGCAAACGCTCCCTTCTTCCCTATGATATTTGCATGTTTGCTTTCCTCTTTCAAAAGAAAAAAACTTCCGCGATAGATGTATTTCGCAACTATCTCCCCCAGATGGTCTATGGTGCTGTCGATGGTACTGTGACGACCTTTGCTGTGGTAGCTGGTGCTACGGGCGGAGATCTCACCAGTAAAATCATTATCATCCTCGGTCTTGCGAATCTCTTTGCCGACGGGGCATCTATGTCCATCAGTGCCTACCTCTCAGCAAAATCTGAAAAAATTGGTAAAAAAACTCCACTCTCTATTGGTGTCTGGACTCTTGTATCATTTCTCATCGTCGGTTTTATCCCTCTTATCCCGTATGTATTTGGGATTGGTAGCTTCCAGATGTCGTGCCTCATGACGGGTGTGGCCTTCTTTGCTATCGGAGCAGTGAAGGGATATGTTGCAAAACATGGCTGGCTCTTTTCTGCTGTTCAGACTCTGGCGCTCGGTACTATCGCTGCACTTATCGCGTATTATGTGGGTGTAGGATTGGCGGGGATATAGTATTTGACAAATAAATATTTAGTATAAAATACTTCTTAAGTTCATCCTTAATTATTATTTTATGCCTACAGGAACTCTTGATGAGCGTTTTTTCGCAGAAGCTGAATCTCGCGAAAAGATGCGAGAGCATGATAATTTTATTAAAATCTGATCATGATTTATAGAAAGAGGTATTCCTGAAGCAATTTTTGAAACCAGAGCAGGATCATGGCTCGCTGATGTTGATGCGGATAATTTTTTAGCAAGAATAGATTTTCTCTTGCGCGAAGGAAAAAGAGTCCACTGGGATCATGCTTTCCCTCTCGGACATGATTTATTTGAAACCGAATGGAATGCTATTCGCGCAGTACGGTCAGAACTACAAGGAGATGAGATTGATAGACTAGAGGGGGAAAATGTAAAACTATCAGCTAACAACGAAAGAAGTTCAGAAATTGCGTGGTGAGTTTCTCTTTGATTAGTTGCGTCTTTGGTCGTGAATTTCTTTGATGGTAAACAAAATCAATCATGAGAGGTTTTTCCTCCAGCACAGGTAGAAAAACTGACAGATAATCAGATAGAAATTTTGAGACAACAAATGGAGCATTTTCTTGAACAAAATCAGCACGTAGAGTGATCTGTGGCAGAATAATTTCTTTTTATGAAACGATTAGAGAGCATCGATGAATCCCGTGAAGCTTTGCTCGATAAATTGTTTCTTATTTATACACGAACTGCTGATGCAGTAGGGAGGTATTCAGAAATGGGGGATAAATTTGATATTCTTCGTCAAAATTGTGAGTCTATGGATGCTCGTGAATTGGAGTGAGTCTTGCAAGAGTTTTATGCTCTCTGCGAGAATCCTTATTCATGGAAATGGAATTATTTTCCTGAGCACGCTCATAATTATTGTAGACTTTTCCCTGAAGGTTCTCTCGATCGCTCAGAACGTAACTTATTACAGAAGTTTATTAAAAATGAACTTCCTCTTCTTCAAGAATATATGCACCCTGAAGTACGTCGTAGTCCTGTATTTGATTTTCTGCGAGGTGTCTCTGGTAGAGCTGCACAAATTCTCATCAAATAAATTTCATCTTCAATAGTTTCTTCTCCGGAGCTGTATAAGAGTTTCTCTTGCAGTCTAGTATTGTGGAGTATTATCTGTGTATGGCTCTCTTTTTTGTGGCATTTTTGTCAGGAGTGATGGTCGGAGACCTCTGGTCTGAATCTGGTGTTTGTTTGATAGTTTTTCTGGTCCTCGTGGCAGTCGTTTTTTTCTGGAAAACATGGAAAGTTCTTCTCGCAGTAGTCGTGTTTCTCTTCACCGGCTACATACTTGCCATCAATGCACTACAGACTATAGCCGAACAACGGGAAAATCTCGGTGCCCAGGTTGGCTGGGACGGGCATGATAGAACTATCTCTGGTACGGCGCGAGAGCTCCTCAGTGTGAGTGAATTTTCTCACAAATATCGTGTAACAATTTCTTATATTGATGAGGAAGTTCTGGACCAGCCACTCGATATATCTGTCTCGATGCCACCCAATCTCTCGCTTATGCCGGGCGATAGTGTGACTGCTTTGGGGCGATTTTCCTTCCCTCGCGACACTCCAGAATATCAGGCAGAAAAACAACTCAGCAATAGAAAGATTATTGCCGAGTTTCGCTCGTTTCGTATTGATAAAACACCTCCAGAAAAATATGGCGTTTTTGTGCGCATGAGGGTATGGTTTAACCAGCAATTATCTGAGATATTTCCCGCTCGATGACACGAGATACTCTCAGGTATCATCCTGGGACAAAAGAATAATCTCGATACTGATCTCAAGGAAGACCTCAAGGCGTCAGGCCTCATGCATATCATGGTCGTGAGCGGATCAAATGTGATGATGTTGATTATCTTTCTTTCACTCTTTCTCCGTTCTGTCACGCCGTGGATTCGAATAGTCATTATTATCATGACAATCGGGGGATTTGTCATCCTCGTGGGAGGTGATACTCCTGTGTGGCGAGCGGCACTTATGGGTGTCATAGGCTATAGTGCGAGCCTGTGGTGATACCGATTTTCTCCACTCCTCCTGCCCCTTATGGTTGCTACTATTCTCGCCATACTGAATCCAATTTCTCTCGCATATGATATTGGTTTACAACTCTCCTTTCTCTCAGTTATCTGTATTATCTCTTTTGGGAGACAATTGACGAGATTTTTCTCTTTTCTGGGGTCATTTTTTGATGAAGCAATGTCTCTCACGGTGGCGGCAACTCTAGGTACTTTTCCTATTACTCTCTTTTATTTTGGGACCTTTTCTCTCGTAGGACCTCTGGCAAATCTCCTCGCTGCTCCCGCTATTCCTATCCTCATGTATGGTGGTATAGCGACTCTGGTCGCGAGTGCATTTTCTTCATCTCTAGCCTATATTCTCTGATATATTCCGTGGTTTGCCGTGACATATCTCAATGAAGTTATTTCCCTCTTCTGAAGCCAGCGATGGTCACTCCTTCCTGTAGAGTTGGGGCAGTATCGCGAGGAATTCATGATTATATCACTGGGCTTTCTGGTATTGGCACTGGTTCACTTCCAAAAAAATCATCAATCGCGATTCATTGTATGAGGAGAATCATCTTCTTCGTAATACCGCGTGCTACTCGAGCGGCATCAGCAGGGATGATATCTATACCGTGGTCGTAGAGGAAATGCGCGATGACATGAGCAGAGAGCTTTACGAGGCCTTCTTCGTGGATGTCGTTCATCATATCATTGATTTTCTTCGTGGATGTCTGTGATGCTTCTATAGTAATACAGCCCTTGAGCGTCTCCATCCAGATATTGAGATGTCGGGCGAGCTCAGGATTGAGTGGTTCGCTATAGGTTTCTCTTTCGGAAAATGGTTCATGGCTCGGGAGTGTGACACTCTCTAGCCCGAGACTTTCACGAACGAGGAGCATATATTCATCTGACAGAGGGAGGAGATATCCGAGGAGGAGATGTGATGGACATCTGACATTGAGGAGTGGAACGAGCTGATTGATAACATGATCATAGACAGAGCTTTGGAGGAGTTTTTTCACGAGTTCAGAGAGCCAGATATCGTATTTCTGAGCTTTTTTTTCATCTTTTTGAGTTTTTGCTATACCCGCCAGAGCTGCCGCAGCTTCTTCGCGCTGTTGTTCACTTTGCTCGGCGACTTTGCCTGAGAGGTTCAGTCCGTCGAGACTATCATTGCCGGTATTGAGAGACATGGGATGTATTATAGTGTTAGGAGAGAGTGAGCAAGTTTTTTTAACAATTTACTAAGCGAATTTAGAATTTGAAGCTCCCAGTGAAGCCAATGCCTACCTGTCCCTGTGATTCTTCTCATGGCATATCTCTTTGGCTTAAGTGCGTTGCTCCGAATACTATTTTACCTTTATCATTACCAAATGTAAGTCCAGCCGCTCTCATACTCATGGTTCCTTCATCGTTTTTTACTGAGATTCCGCCGAGTCACTTATACTTCAAATCTCATTCTTTGTTTCCTCCCTCCTCTTTATATACTTCTTTTTTAGGAGCATGTTTAGGTTTCATTTGTCGCAAGAATTCTTTTAAGTTACCGCGAGTTTCTTGTATGATTTTTTTACCAGACTCGTCTTTTTCTCGTTTCAACATGGCACGAACTCTCTCACGAATACGCTCGTTATCTGGTTTTTCTCTCGAAGATTTCTGGTTTTTCCTTGGAGTAGATAATTTGTGATGACTTTCTAGAGGCATGTGGACACTCTACCATACTTCTTCCCAGAGTGCAAATCATGGGCTTTAGTCGGGTACATTTTGTACTCAGAAACAGATATGCCCCATCCACTCTCATAAAAAAACTCACCTAAAAATCACAAAACGCATTATTTTTTTATATTTTTCTTCTTTTTTATCTGATTTTATTCTCAGTATTTCCTTTATTATAAGCCAAAATATAGATTTTTGAAAAATGTTTTGACAGGGGATTTTTTTCCTCTATAGTACGCCTCGTCTTTTCTTCACCAAACAGTGGGGAAAATACATTGCTCCTTTACATAATCAGTACACAAAGAAGGTGAGGCTTCCGTGCATATTCAGCACGTTAAAAAATCAAAAATTCAATTATATACGTTTTAAAGAGTTTGATCATAGCTCAGGATGAACGCTGGCGGTGCGCCTAACACATGCAAGTCGAACGCGGACTACTTTGAAATACTTTGAAGGGCTTGCCCGGATGAGTACGACATTTTTCGGTCTGAGTGGCGAACGAGAGAGTAATGTATTGGTATCTCCCCCCAAGTCAGGGATAGCCCATCGAAAGATGGATTAATACCGGATAGTCCCGCAAGGGTAAAGCAGCAATGCGCTCGGGGAAGAGCCTGTATCCTATCAGCTAGTTGGCGGGGTAATAGCCCACCAAGGCAATGACGGGTAGCTGGTCTGAGAGGACGACCAGCCTCGATGGAACTGAGACACGGTCCATACACCTACGGGTGGCAGCAGTGAGGAATCTTCCACAATGGACGAAAGTCTGATGGAGCGACACCGCGTGAAGGATGAAGGTTTTGTTATTGTAAACTTCTTTTCTCAGGGACGATAATGACGGTACCTGAGGAATAAGGGACGGCTAACTATGTGCCAGCAGCCGCGGTAATACATAGGTCCCAAGCGTTATCCGGAATTACTGGGCGTAAAGCGTCTGCAGGTGGAAAAGTGTGTGAGATGTGAAAGACCGGGGCTCAACCCCGTGTTTGTGTCTCAAACTGCTTTTCTAGAGTGAGTAAGAGGTATGCGGAATTTATGGAGTAGGAGTGCAATCCGTTGACACCATAAAGAACACCAAAAGCGAAGGCAGCATACTGGGGCTCTACTGACACTCAGAGACGAAAGCGTGGGTAGCGAAAGGGATTAGATACCCCTGTAGTCCACGCCCTAAACTATGATGACTAGGTGTTGGTCCTTCGGGATCAGTGCCGTAGCTAACGCGTTAAGTCATCCGCCTGAGTAGTACGATCGCAAGATTAAAACTCAAATGAATAGACGGGGGCCCACACAAGCAGTGGATCATGCGGTTTAATTCGATACTGAACGAGGAACCTTACCCAGACTTGATATCTACGAAACCTTTCAGAAATGAGAGAGTGCCCTCACGGGAATCGTAAGACAGGTGCTGCATGGTTGCCGTCAGCTCGTGCCTTGAGGTGTTCGGTTGAGTCCGTTAACGAGCGAAACCCATGTCGTTAGTTATTATGTCTAACGAGACTGCCCGAGTTAATCGGGAGGAAGGTGTGGATGACGTCAAATCAGCATGGCCCTTATGTCTGGGGCTACACGCATGATACAATGGTCGATACAAAGAGTCGCTAACCTGCGAAGGTACGCTAATCTCATAAAGTCGATCTCAGTCCGGATTGTAGGCTGAAACTCGCCTACATGAAGTTGGAATTGCTAGTAATCGTGAATCAGATATGTCACGGTGAATATGTTCCTGGGTCTTGTACTCACCGCCCGTCAAAGCATGGAAGATGTACCTACCGGAAGTCCCTTAAGTAATAAGAGGGCCCATGGTAGAGATGTTGACTGGGCTTAAGTCGTAACAAGGTATCCGTACGAGAACGTGCGGATGGACTACCTCTTTTAAAGTGAAGCCTTCACCTTCTTTGTGTACTGATTATTATAAGAGCGTGCTCTTGTACATAATCTAAGAAAAAGTTGTGATGAGTAAAAAGCAATTAGTAGTGAGAGTGTACACAAAAGCGATGGAAGAAATACTACATTAAGGCATACAGTGAATGCCCTGACATCTATACCCGACGAAGGACGTACTAAACTGCGATAAGCCTGGAGAAGCCGTTAAGAGGCGTAATACTTCAGGATTTCCGAATGGGGAAACCCCACCTTTTTAGGTGATCCCGCTCTGCGGGAAGGACACTCTGTGAACTGAAATATCTAAGTAGCAGAGGAAAAGAAATCAAATATGAGATTCCCTTAGTAGTGACGAGCGAAACGGGAACAGTCTAAACCACCCCACTGTAAGGACAGACCGTTGGTGCGGTGGTGTTGCGAGGTGTATTTACTGCAATCTGTAAAGCAGACAATGTTTTGTACGGTGAGGAAGAATTACCTGGGAAGGTAAGCCAAAGAGGGTTAAAGCCCCGTATTCGAAAGCGCGTACATATGTTGCAATACATTCTCAAGTAAGATCGGACACGTGAAATCCGGTTCGAATCTGGGTCGACCATGATCCAAGACTAAATACTATAGATGATCGATAGCGAACTAGTACCATGAGGGAAAGGTGAAAAGAACCCCGAGAGGGGAGTGAAATAGAACCTGAAACTGTATGCTGATGAAGAGTAGGAGCTTATGGAGCAATCCATTTAGTGACTGCGTACTTTTTGTAGAACGGACCAACGACTTAGTTGTATGTGGCAAGGTTAAGGAAGAAACATCCGGAGCCGAAGCGAAAGCGAGTCTGAATAGGGCGCTAAGTCACGTACACTAGACCCGAAACCGGGAGAGCTACCCATGAGCAGGGTGAAGTGGTGAGAAATCACTATGGAGGCCCGAACCATTTAGAGCTGCAAGTCTATTGGATGACTCGTGGGTTGGAGTGAAAAGCTAATCGATCTCGGAGATAGCTGGTTCTCCGCGAAATATATTTAGGTATAGCCGTATGTATCAAAGTAAGGGGGGTAGAGCACTATTTGGGCTAGTTGAGGTGAATAACTTTTGCAAACCCTGATAAACTCCGAATACCCTTATCAATGGCATACGAGGCAGACTGCGACGGATAAGCGCCGTAGTCAAGAGGGAAACAGCCCAGACTCCTAACTAAGGTCCCTAATTTTTAATTAAGTGGTAAAGGAAGTGGAATTACTCAGACAGCCAGGAGGTTGGCTTAGAAGCAGCCATTCCTTTAAAGAGTGCGTAACAGCTCACTGGTCGAGTGATTCTGCGCCGAAAATTCAACGGGGCTCAAATTAAAAACCGAAGTTGGAGATGTAATAAATATAATTATTGCGTGGTAGCGGAGCGTTCCCCATGCCGATGAAGGTGAACCGCGAGGTTTGCTGGAGGTACGGGAAGTGAAAATGTTGGTATGAGTAACGTAAATGGAGTGAAAACCTCCATCGCCGGATGACTAAGGTTTCCTGTCCCATGGCAGTCATGGCAGGGTGAGTCGGTCCTAAGGCGTAGCCGAAAGGTGGAGCCGATGGATATCAGGTTAATATTCCTGAACTTTATTATTCGCGTGTGCAGACTGTGACGAGTCGTGTTATCGGAGATCCGTAATGATTGGATTCTGGGTTTCAAGTCTTCGGGCGAGAAACTTGGCTTGGTATCGTCCCACTTCGGTGGGGTTGGTGCCTCTGTCCTACGATAATATGGGTCCAAGAAAAGCTATCTGCATTGAATATAAAACCGTACCGTAAACGAACACACGTAGTCAGGTGTAAGTACACTAAGGCGTATGGGATAACTATGCTTAAGGAACTCTGCAAAAAAACGTCCGTAACTTCGGGAGAAGGGCTCCCATTTCCGTACTTTATGGAAGTGGGTTCAACGAACGAGCTCAGGCGACTGTTTACCAAAAACACAGCTCTCTGCTAAGGCGTAAGCCGATGTATAGGGGGTGATGCCTGCCCAGTGCCAGAAGATCACGAGGAGAGGTGCAAGCCTTGAATCCAAGTCCTGGTGAACGGCGGCCGTAACTATAACGGTCCTAAGGTAGCGAAATTCCTTGTCGGGTAAGTTCCGACCCGCACGAATGGCATAACGATCTGAGCACTGTCTCAAGCATAGACCCAGTGAAATTGCAATATCGGTAAAAATGCCGATTACTCACAGCAAGACGGAAAGACCCTATGAAGCTTTACTATAACTTGGTATTGTTCAATGAATATTGTTGCGTAGGATAGGTGGGAGACTATGAAGGAGGGGCTTTGGCAACTCTGGAGTCAACGGTGAAATACCACCCTTTAATATTTATTGGACTCACCCCGTCCAATTTCCTTGAAACATTGTAAAATGTTTATTTCTTATCTCCTTTACTTGGGAGTTTAGGAAGTATTTATCGAGGAAGTCGGACGGGGGACAGTGCTTGGTGGGTAGTTTAACTGGGGCGGTTGCCTCCTAAAAAGTAACGGAGGCGCGCAATGGTTGGCTTAGTCCGGATGGAAACCGGACGTGACGTGTATTCGCACAAGCCAGCCTGACTGAGAGACCTACAAGTCGATCAGAGTCGAAAGACGGTGAAAATGAACCGGCACTCACGCATGGAAGTGGTGTCGATCAACGGATAAAAGTTACTCTAGGGATAACAGGCTGATCATGCCCAAGCGTCCACAGCGACGGCATGGTTTGGCACCTCGATGTCGGCTCGTCGCATCCTGGGGGTGAAGAAGCTCCCAAGGGTTTGGCTGTTCGCCAATTAAAGCGGTACGCGAGCTGGGTTCAGAACGTCGTGAGACAGTTTGGCCCCTATCTGCTGTGAGCGTTGATATTTGAGAGGACTCTTCTCTAGTACGAGAGGACCGAGAAGAACGAACCTCTGGTGTACCAGCTGTCAGATCTACTGGCATAGACGCTGGGTAGCTACGTTCGGACGAGATAACCACTGAAAGCATCTAAGTGGGAAACTCACCTCAAGATGAGATATCAGACCCCTTGGAGAATACGAGGTTGATAGGTCGCAGGTGTACGGGCAGCAATGTCTTCAGCCGAGCGATACTAATGGTCATATTTGTATTTCTTCCGCTTTTGTGTGCATTTGATTACTTTTTGTCTCTTTACTCATCGCATCTTTTTCTTTAGATTATGACAACATATTTTGTTGTCTCGAGTGTCTTGGTGCTTTTAACACGGGTGTTCACCTGTTCTCATTCCGAACACAGAAGTTAAGCCCCGTCGTGCCGATGGTAGTGCTCATTTGAGTGCAAGAGTAGGTAGGCGCCAGGACTTTCGAGATAACATATTTTATCCTCCATTTTCGGAGGATTTTTTGTGTCAGAATTTTCTCAAAAAAAGAGTAGGAAATTCTCCTACTTTGCCTACAATCTCACTATTATTTTTATATTCCTGTATG
>JBFZBA010000044.1:0-9535 GCA_041308705.1 Candidatus Altimarinota bacterium | reverse complement strand
AAGAAAATGGAACCTGGAAAAAAAAGCCATGATTCCGAGGAAGTCCACCTCTCACGATGAGCCTCGAGATGCTCTGGGCCTATCTCCAAAATAATGGAAGTTTCTCGCTCACAAAACCACTCGAAAAACCAGAAATTGACGAAAAAAAAGCAGAATCCAAGCCGATGAGTTGGTGGAATATTGCCATGCATTCACATAGCTTCTGAGTGCTCCTGCATGGAGACCTCTGGAAAGCCCCATTTAAAGCATGGGAAGAACAACATCACAAGGATCACGCCTTCCATGGGAAGATCACTGCTGCGCTCGCAATAGAAAAAATGCAATGATGAAAAGGGCCAATCAGCGGTATTCTGAACTGGGCAGAGTGGCCATCACTGATGGTCGCAGATGGTAATGGGACGCTCCAATCCTACCTCGATGAACTCGTAAACAAGATTGACGGAATGGGTAGTTATCATAGAACTCGTCTGATTAAAAAATGGTCACGAACAGAACACTTTCCAGCCCCAAAATTTATGGCAGCGATGTTTGCCAGCATGAAAATATTTGGACAACTCTATCCCTATGATTTTGGTGAAAAAGAAAAACAAAATTATAGAAATTCAGATGGTTCTCACGAATGGTTCTGGTACAATAGTATCTGCCATTCTCTCGATCGAAATCATGCCAAGTATCCTCATATGCCTCCCCATCATGGTGAGCCATGGCCAGAAAAATGGACAAAAGAAGGCTTTAAAATGAATGAAATAGATGTTTGTTTTGAAATTTTTGGGAAATTTGAGCATCCGATGCTCAAAAATCTCGGGCGACGATTTCAGAAATATATGATAGCTGGGCAAAAAGAACTCGTTGATGGTGGTGAGGGAAATCTGAGACAGCGAACCACTATGACAGAAAAGCTTGACTGGATGATGGGCGCAGCTGTATGAGCAACGGGGAAACCACCAGAGGTATTCTGAGCTTCCACCGAGCTCTGGCTCGCAGAATGATACCCCACAGAGATAACGACTATGCCCTATGCAGCGATGCTCTTCGGACACCGTGAAGAACAAATGCTTTCGCCTACGCGTGAACACATCAAGGAACAATTCCAAAGCGGATATCATATACCGATGTTTGTCTTTATGCAGAATAAAGACCTCGGTGATGTCTTTCGTGATACAAGTATTGCCTTTGCCTATACTATGAGTGAAGCGTGTGGAAAAGAACTGGAAAAACTCTCTACTCAAGCATGACACAACCGTCTCTCAGGTGATGTAGGGAAAGAGTGGAGCTGAAAATTCCAAAAATTCTGGAAAAATTATGGTAGAGAGCTCATGCACAAGGTCTCAGGAATGAAAGACCCCATGCTTAACCTCATGATAAATGATCCTGCACTCTTTGACGAACTCCTCGAACACCAACCAGCAGCAAAACAAGCAGAATATAAGATGCTCCGAGAAAAGAAAAGTGTCGTCAGGGCATACTATCAGAGACTTGGTGATACTTATGGTGACGCAACCTCACATGCCTCGATGAAGAGAGATAAGGGGTATTATGCGGGAGACCATTTCCGTTTCCGGTATGAAGATAATTGATTCCCTATAGCTTGGGTTAATTGGGATAATTATCTGGATGATAATTTCACAAAAGATTATGGTAAAGGTGATGATGCAACAGGTGGAGATGGTGTTTTTAATGAAATTCGCGGATTTCTCTATGCAATACCCGAAATGGCAGCAAAAATGGCGAAACAAATGGGATTTGAAGGCAACAAAGACTATATCAATAAAATCACTCAATCTCTTTTTGAAAAAAATCGAGATCCAATGCAAAGACTCTTAAAACAAAAAATAAAAGCACAAAACCCCGAAGCAGAATACTGTAGTATGACAGCGATGATGCTCGAAATTATCCCTCCACAACTCATCTCTGTATGAGGTGCGCCTGCAAAAGAACAAGCAAGGTACCAAAAATATTTTGAACAAATCAAAGAAACTCTCAGAAGAGCGAAAGAAATAGAATCAGCAAAATGATATGCTGCGGCTCTTACTTACCGGTGTCAGATGGCTGCAAAGTGGAGTGAAATAGTAAAATGACAAATACCTTCTGAAAAACTCTCCATTGAAAATATTCATCAGTGAGATTTTGATAGTGACGCCCTTGATGCCTTAAAAAAGAAAACCCAAGCTCGCTCAGGAACAGTCCTCCGTGATAAACTAGAGAATTTTGATACAATGGCAAGAGATGGAAGTAGTGAAGAAAAACCAACAGGAGCGTCTCCAGAAAGAGGTGAATCCTAGTTCGAGAAATTATATTGCTGAGCGGCGAGGAGCTGAGTGTCTATCTTTTTGGTTCTCCAGTGTTGTCTGTCAAAGACGACTTTTTTGTCGGGGACAATACCTACCTTATCGATAGATTTACGAGTTCGCGGGATGAGCCACTCGGCTATTGTGTATTTGAGCATGGATTTATCATCAAATGATACGAGTTCCTGCACCGTTCATTTACCATACGAAGTCTCACCTATGATGACAGTATTTCTTGGGAAATATTCGCGGAGAGTAGCCGCTATGATCTCGGCAGCAGAGGCAGTATCAGCATTGATGAGGATGACAATTTCATACTTATTCCAGTCAGTAAGCGCTGGATTTTGCGCGTAGTTTATTATCTCAAGTTTTGGGTATTTGAGGACAACAAGAGGATTTCATTTTTCTATCCAATAATTCAGAATCGTGCGAGTCTCAGCCATAGAGCCTCCAGGATTATTGCGGAGATCGAGAATGAGCCGTTTTTTACCACTCGAGATAAATCCCTGAAGTGCCCCCTCCATGATGATATCAGTTCCAGTCGCGACCTCTCAAAAGATGACACGATAGCCATAGGAGAGCTCTTCTGTCTCGACTTGCTCAACATGGATAATCTCACGGACGATGGCGATAGTTCTTATCACTTTCCCCGATTGCACCGTTACCTCAACCTGTGTCTGAACTTGTCCTCTGAGTCGGGCAATATCATCAATGATACCATTCTCAGTCGAAACAGCTATACCATCAACCTTGATGATTTTATCTCCTCAGACAATACCTGCCTTTTCTGCAGGACTGTGACGAATCACATCCGTCACTGTGAGTGATCCCGTCGCGTCAATATCGATGATGACACCTATGCCGACGATATTCCCATCGAGTGAGTTTTTGAAATCGGTCGAGGCATCTGGTCGGAAAAACCGAGTATGCTGATCTCCCAGCTCATTGACGAGTCATTCAGCTGCTCAATATATGAGGTCTGATTCACTAAATTTTTGACCACGGAGATAATTTTCCTGAAGGATAGTATAGATGTTTTCGAGCAGGTAGTAATTATTCGATTGAGAGAGTTTTGATGAGTTCGATGTTGGTATCTCTGCTGGAGTATTTTCCTCTGGAGCATTCATGAGCTGGAGTAGACGGTAGGCAAACGAGGAGCGTATTGTCACCATAAATCGCTCATAATCAGCCAGTGTCAGAGATGACTCATCAGCAGTCACACGCGTACCAAAATGACGACGCAGGAGCTGAGAAAAAGCACGATCACTCATCGGTTCATCAGGACGAAGCGTCACCGCAGAATTGGGGAGCATATCATAATAGATAGCCCTCTGAAGAGCGCCTCGGAGACCAGAACGACTCCCTATGCCACTATATTTCACAGTCACATCATTGATTTCAGGGGTGAGATTGGGAAATATCTCGGTAAAGTAGAGAGTGAGTGTCTCTCAGAGAGAGAGAACTTTCTCTTCTTGTGCGAGAGCGAGATTCCCGAGGAAACTCACGGATATAATCAGGAATGAGAGAATCAGCTTTTTCATACAGGAAGTATATCCCCAAAGGTACAAAGTACAAAATATTTGTTTGAGACACAAAACCACATACTATGTCTCCATGATTATACTCTTTTTCTTCTTTCTCGGGGGATATGTGGTCGGCTCGCTCATCCGTCAGCTACTCTCTCACATGAGAACATCAAGCGGAGCGTGCAATATAGGAGACAAGGGTGTATCGTGGCGCTCGATCCTCGCCGTTGTTCTCGTGATAGTAGGATTTTATTTTGAGATGCCACTGGTTGTATTTTTCGCGGGATTTACCTGGTATGAATCGAGGTCGAAGTGGTGCATAGCTCAGAGCATGATGAAGAATTAAATCTACCATTTTGAATTTTGCACTTTGAATTTTGCATTTTAACTCACGATAATGATTGAATATAAGGCTCTCCTCTTTGATTTTGATGGTGTGATAGCTCATACACAGCCTGTGATGAAACAGGTCTTATGGAAATTTTTCTCTGAAAAGAATCTCGATGTAGCAGAAAATGAATACGAAAAAGACGCTTGGGCGAGTAAATCGCTCGATCAGGTCTGTGAGAGTCTCGCAAAGAATCACAATATCATACTCGAAGTAACAGAACTCAGGAAAAATATATGGGAAGGTCAGAGAGCCCTTTTCTCAGCTGGACTCGAATCAGACCCGAGCCTCATCCCTCTTCTCGAATATACACAAAAGAGTAAAATTCCTATTGCAATAGGCACAAACTCAGCTCGATCTCGTGTCGAATGGGTACTCGAACTCATGAATATAAGCTCCTATTTCCAGTGAATTGTCTGAGCAAACGACCTCACCCACCACAAACCCGACCCAGAAGTCTGGATGAAATGCTCTGAAATGCTCGAAGTGCCTATCTCAGAATGTCTCGTTATCGAGGATGGACTCCCTGGACTCACTGGCGCGAGTCAGTGCGGAGCACGAGGTATCTACTACCATCGATTCTGTCGACCAGAAGAGGCATGTATAGAACTCGCAGAGAAAAGTGTGGAGAGTTTTAGTGAATTATTCTTGTAAAAATTGCAAATTAATAATTATAAGTTATAATAATAGTATGAGCATAGATCTGATGGTCGGAGTATTTCAGGAAATCGTCCGTGAATTCGAAGAACGGGTCTGATTATGAAGTGAAACAGGAAATAAGGTAAATGAAATAATGTGACAAGAAAAAACTCGGCTCAAATCCAGAATAGAAATGTATGAAACAGCATTGATTGAAGGAATAAAAAAAATGGACACGGTTGAATGACTCGAAAAATTAGTAAAAAACTACGAAAGAGTGTGCAGAAAAAAACTCACCAAGAAACATCCTCTGTATCAGGAATATAAAGAAAAAAAGGATGAAATAGAAAAATCTAGCCTAAAAAATACCTCAGAAAATCCTCGTGATTCTGAAATGCCTTCCTCGAGAAGGTAATTTTTTTGCCTGACATCACCTCCGCACATTGTTTGGTATCCTTTTTGAGAATTTGTTTCATCGCTTCGAGAGTTTTTTCTCACTCACCGCCCCATTCGAGCGTATACCTACCCAGCTGCATCGAGACACGACGGATACCAAGAGATGACAGACGAAGTCGAGCTCGGATGAGCAAGAAAAGATGATCGACAGAAGATTGTTTCACATCGATACGAGTCTTGAGCGGTTCAATAATCTCTGATAACTCTTCTTCATTTCTGACACTTTCAAGCTCTCGATAGAAGTGAATCTTCTCGATGTCAGAACTAAATGCCTCGTCAGGAATATATGCACTGATAGGCAGATCAATCGTCGTGTCTACTTTCGTCTCTTTTTTGCCAGATTGCAATTCTTCGATTTTTTGTTCGAGGAGTTTGAGGTAGAAACTCACACCCACATCACGCGTCTTCCCCGATTGTCGCACTCCCAGGACATCACCGACACCACGGATTTCCATATCACGAAGTGCTATCTCAAATCCTGCACCGAGGTGCGTATGATTCGCGATAGTCATGAGTCGCTCGCGTGCTTCGGGTTGAAGCTCAGGTTGTCGATACAGGAGATAACAGATTCATTGAATCTGTCCTCGTCCTACCCTTCATCGGAGCTGGTGGAGCTGTGCGAGTCCGAAGTCTTCTGCCTCATCGATGATGATAGTATTGGTGTCGAGGAAGTTGATACCGTTTTCGATAACGGTGGTCGTGAGGAGGACATTGTGCATCCCGAGTTTGAATTCCATGATACGGTCTTCGAGTTCATCAGATGGGAGCTGTCCGTTGGTGATGACGACTTTTGCCTTGGGGACGAGTGATTCGATTTCTTTTTTGAGAATTGGGAGTGTTTTGATGGTATTGTGTACGAAGAATACTTTGCCTCCACGAGCCAATTCTTCCTCGATGGCCCGTTTTACGATAGTCTGGTCATAGCGAGCAACTGCTGTATGAATCGGCTTCTTCCCGAGGGGAGGCGTTGAGAGGATGGAGAAATTTTTCACACCAGAGAGTGCGAGATTGAGCGAGCGAGGAATCGGAGTTGCAGAGAGTGCGAGCGTATCGACACCAGCTTTGAGATGCATGATTTTTTCTTTATCTGTGACTCAAAATTTATGTTCTTCATCGACAACGACGAGTCCGAGATTGCGGAATTTGATATCTGGCGAGAGGAGTCTGTGCGTCCCGATAACACAATGAATCGAGCCGTCTTTGAGACCAGCCAGTACAGCCTTAATTTCCTTGGTCGTACTCATACGCGTCATCATCGCCACATTGACACCAAACGGTTTCAGTCGTTCTCGAATAGACTCATAGTGTTCATACGCGAGGACGACGAGTGGTGCGAGAAATATCGTCTGCTTCTCATTGAGAAATGCTCGATACACGGCATGCAGTGAAACTTCTGTTTTGCCGAATCCGACATCCCCCGAGAGGAGTCTGTCCATCGGTTTCTCGCTGTTCATATCCTGCATGATGCCATGAATCGCCTCTTCTTGATCGAGTGTATGCTGATGAGGAAATGCGATATGAAATGTCTCTTCTTTCTCAGGAAAATCCATCATCGACACACCGCCTGCCATCCGACGAGCCGCATGGTTCGCGAGGAGTTCTTCGGCAATTTTCTGAATCTCTTCATTGGTCTTTGCGAGGATAAGTTTCCACGCAGGACTCCCGAGACGAGTCAGCGTCGGTGTCGTCTCTCCGACAAATTTCGAGACACGATGAAGCTCTTCGACTGGAACAAAGAGTCTGTCCTTCTCCGCGTATTCTATCTCGATATATTCGCGCTCCGTCCCTGAAAGTGTATTTCTGACTATCCCTGAAAATATCCCAACACCATGAAAGAGATGTACCACAGGATCTCCTGCCTTTATCTGCACGAGCAAGTCGAGTTGTGGTCGCTTCTTCCGTCGAAAAACTCCACCCAAGAGTGGTCAGATAAGTTCATCAGTAATGACACAAATATCGCCGTCATTCCGTTGAAAAACGGAATCCAGGTCATTGTCATTTTCCTTATTTTTTTTTGCTTCGCTTCGCGATAGTTTATTCACCTGGATCCCCGGGTCGCCTTCGTGACGCTGCGCTTGCACTCAGTTGCCCGAGGATGACGGAGACTTGAGTACAAAACTCGGACCACCAAGTTTCCACGCATGAATCCGTGCTTCTATCTCATTATCCGCACAAAACTTCTCCATCACAGGCGTCTGTTTCGTTAAAACAATAATTCTTTTCCCGTCATTCCAGCCAAGTTCTGAGCTTGTCGAAGAACGCGAGGTGGAATCCATTCCTGATTTTTTCTGAAATTGATGAAGGAACTCTACGAGTTCCGAAAGTGTAGAAGACTCCACATACTCCACTCCCACGGCAGGATGCGACGGATCAGTAATCTGATTCACCTCTATCGGACTATGCTCGCGACAAATCCTCTCAAAATCAGGTGCGAAATCGAGTCAGAGAGCCAGGGATTGTGAATGTTTATTGACCATGAATCATTTGCAGAGGATAGTATAGTGGATACAATGGAAAGCAAGTACCTGACAATTATTAAACTATGAAAAAAATAATACCTCTGTTGTTACTAATAAGTTTGTTATCTTCAGGCTGTTCATTAACAGAAAAACCGAAAGAAGATATTTTTTCAAAAAAGAAGGAATGTCTATTATTAAAAGAACAATCAGAATTAGAGGAGTCTCGAAGCGTATTGGATTTATTTTATAGCACTTTGGAAAATACCTGTGTAATTGCTGAAGAAATAAACATAGATGATACAACTTTTGAAATAAAAATATCTGATTATCTAACAAATAGATGAATCTACGAAGCATACTTCAAATGAGATTTTGCTAGATGTGATTGATCTGAAACAATCGAAAATAATGATGAACAGAGCGGAACTGAATGAACTCTAAAATATTCTAATAAATACATTTATTGTATGAATAGAGTAACTGTGAAATTAGATGAGCTGAAATGAGAATAGAATTTGCTATCTAGAATACGCTTCCAATTAATATACTCTGTCTTACATTCTCTTTGTACTTTATTTTATCTCTAATTTCTCTACCATGTTCGATATCGCTTCATTTCTCGGACAATTCTGGGGAATCGTCTTCGTCATCACTGGTGTCACTCTCCTCATCAATCGTGAGAGCGTCCAGACACTGATGAAACTCATCCAGGAAGAAGGCATGGTCATCCTCATGGGATACGGCACACTGATGCTCGGAGTAGCACACATCCTCGCGTACAATGTCTGGTCGATGAGTTGGACCCTGCTCGTCACTCTCATAGGATGGATTATTCTCTTTAAGGGGGTGATTCGTCTCATCGCACCGCACTACACTCAGCGACTGATAAAATTCTACAGCACACCTCACAGGATCACTGTCTCACTGACTATTGTTATCATCCTCGGTGTTTTCCTTATTGATAAAGGCTTCAACTTCTAGAGATATTTTCAGAAAAACGAGACTCACTCTTTTATTGACTCCTAGAAAAATAATCTATAATGCATAAATATTATTTATAGCATTATTTATGTCAGACACAATTGAAATAGAGGAAGAAGGATTGCTCGATACATCGAGAGTAAAAAGAGATCCAGAAGCTCATGATGAAGCCATCGCTGATGATGAAAAAATGTTTATTCCAGCTGCAGGAGTATCAGCAGAATCGCTTATGGCAGCTCTTCGACAGAAACATACAGAAGATAAATATCCAGGATTTAGTATAATTTTTAGAGTCGTAAAGAATCGAGTAATTGTCATTATCGACGAAAAAACTCTCCCCGCACAAGCCTCATAAATATTTATTTTGAGAAAAAAGGATATACTAAAAGAGCTTTATTTCTTTATTCTCTTTTATGAATACTGCAGCGTTTTTGGCACAGTTCTGGGGACTTTCTTTTGTGATCCTCGGAGTTCTCTTCCTCATGCGTAGAGAGGTAATACTTGGATATATGAAGTCAGTAGTCAGCGAACCAGGCATCATACTCATCGCTGGGTATGCGTCACTCTCGATAGGTTTAGGAAGTATCCTCGTACACAATGTCTGGTCACTCGACTGGAGAGGAATTGTCACGCTCATCGGTTGGCTATCGCTCGTGAAGTGAGTCGTTGTCATCGGTTTCCCACGGACTACCAAAGGCGTCATCAATTTCTACAAAAATGATAAACTCCTGTCTGTCGCTCTTTTTGGAATCATCATCATCGGTATCTACCTCGTCATTAGAGGATTTGGATTATAGG
>JBFZBA010000043.1:0-6781 GCA_041308705.1 Candidatus Altimarinota bacterium | reverse complement strand
CACACAGATGGATGATCACGAGGAAACCCGGGCCCAAGCGGGTGCGCTTTTGTCGTGAGCCAATGAAGTAAGGTGATAGAAACTGGGAAATTCTTCCTCGGAACGACGACCAATAATCAGGCAGAGTATATGGGAGCAATCCTCTGACTATCTGCCGCGAAGAAGATTTGAGCAGGAGAAGTCCATCTTGTGATGGATAGCGAGCTCGTCATCAAACAACTCCAGTGAATTTATAAGGTCAAAGACGCTGGCCTCAAAATACTGAATCAAAAGGCAAAAAGCATCATCGCAGATTTCAAAAAAGTGACATACACTGCTGTTCTCCGTGAAAAAAATAAATACGCAGATGAGCTCGCAAATGAAGCAATGGATGCACAATTTCCACTCCACAAAATGGATGAATCTCTCCAAGTATCTCTCTGGTAAATTATAGTTGTCTTTGAAGCCCCTTTTTACTGTTTACTGTTTACTTTTTACTCTCACATGCCAAAACGCTATATATTCATCCTCATGGTATTCTGACTCGCTCTCCTCATCATTGAGTTTATCCTCGCGGGATATAGAAATTCTCAGCGCGAAGAAACCCTCCGTATGCGAGAAGGTGAGATAATACAAAATGAACGAGAAATAGCCCAGCTCTCTGCTCGTGCGCGATGGTGAGACACTGCAGCAGCGAGAGTCTACCTAAAAAAACTCCATAACGACGTGCGGCTTCCATGAGAAAGGGTTATAGTGCTTGTACCAAAAATCATATCATGAGAATACTCTGTCAACACAGCCATATCAGAAGCAAAACAACAAGAGCTCATGCGACAAGAGTTGTCCATACCAGAGAAATGGAATAGACTCCTGTTCTGAATCTAGAAATTCAGAAATATAGGAAATGGGCAAAAACGAGTATAACAAGGAATGATGTCCTGAGTTGAAGGGAGCTTACTGATGAGTAAGTGACCAAGACGATGGAGTGAAGTGACGCAGTGAGACGATGTTTTTCCCCATTTTCTAACTATTTTTGGGTTTTTTCACGATACCCTAGAGCCTCGGTGATATGCTCTGCTCCTATATCGTCAAGCCCTGCGAGATCAGCAATGGTTCGTGCGAGCTTGAGCGTACGATAGTAGGCTCGAGTAGAGAGGTCAAGTCTCTGTACAGCCTTTTGCAGGAGTTCGCTTGAAGCAGCATCGAGTACACAAAATGCATCTATATCTTTGTTGGTCATTTCGGCATTTGAGGTCTTCCCTGTTTCTCTGAGTCGGGCAAGTTGTTTCTCGCGAGCCGAGATAACCTGTTCTCGGAATTCTTCAGAAGTCGTCGTTATGGCAGATTTATTGGCGATTTCATCGACATTGACTCGTGGTACATGGATAAATATGTCCATACGATCAAGCAAGGGGCCAGAAAGCCTCGAACGGTATCGCTCTATTTGAAATGGCTGACAAGTACATTTTTTGACCGTATCACCCATAAATCCACACGGACACGGATTCATAGCACCGACGAGCATAAATCTCGCAGGATAGATACAGCTACTCTGTACACGATTGATGCTGATGACACCGTCTTCAAGCGGTTGACGAAGGGTCTCGAGAACTGTCTGAGGAAATTCAAGCATTTCATCGAGGAAAAGGACTCATTTGTGAGCAAGAGAAATTTCTCATGGCTTGGAATCACGACCACCACCAATGATAGAAATAGCGGAGGCAGTGTGATGAATTCTACGAAACGGTCTCTCTGTGATAAGTGGGTGTTCTTTTGAGAGCTTCCCAGCAACAGAATATATCTTGCTAACCTCCACTATTTCCTCGTACACCATCGGCGGCAGGATAGTTCCGAGAGCTTTTGAGAGCATAGTCTTGCCTGATCATGGAGGTCATTCCATGAGGATATTGTGTCCGCCTGCAGCAGCGATGAGGAGTGCTCTCTTCGCATATTGCTGTCCTACTATTTGATTAAAATCTACGAGCTCATGTGGTATTCTCCTCGCGATATCATCAATAGAGGAAGTCGGCTGGATAACCATAGGCATATTTCCTGAAAGCATCTGCACGATTTCTGCTATATTTTTCGCTGGGATAATGTCGACACCTGGGATGAGCGCAGCTTCGATAGCATTTTCTTCAGGAACTATAACTCGCTTGTATCATTTTTCTTTTGCAAATATAACCGTCGGCAAAACCGCCTGCACCGATCGTACGATTCCATCTAGAGCTAGCTCACCAACAACGAGAGTTTCGTTTAATATATCCTGAGAAATATTACATTCCTCGAGAAGGATTCAGAGCGCTATAGGGAGGTCAAAACTTGGGCCAGTTTTTTTGATATCAGCTGGTGCGAGATTAACGGTAATTTTTGTTCGAGGAAATGGGAGATCAGAATTTTTGATAGCACTTCGGACTCGTTCACGACTCTCCTGAATAGCAGTATCTGGGAGACCTACGATGATAAATGCAGGCATTCCGTTGTGGATATCGACTTCGACTTCTACGAGCTGACCATCGAGTCATGAGACCACGACAGAATATATTTTTGCAATCATAGAATGATTCTATCCTTTCTCAGATAATTGCAAAATTATGCAGCGAGAGCATGTTCATCGCCCGCGTTGATATCTTCCTTGTGGTCGAGAATATGAATGACTTTGTCTGCAGTGACATAGATAACATCTCAAAATATATTTACTCATATATTTTGTTGTGTGAAATCAGGAATGCCAACAGTATATTGAGGAGATTCTTGTAGACGAGATACCCTATCTGAGATACTTCATTGGAGGATATAACTATCCGGCACAAGAGTACTCGTAACCAGGTATCATGCTTCTTCCTCATTTTCAATAACCTCTCCCCTTTCAAAAATGAATCTTGCCATACTTTTTATATGATTTTTCTGTTCTGCCAAGAGAGATTTTCATCTGATTTTTTCTGCAGATTCTTCGAGCATAACCTCATTACTAGCCTGCTGAAGGGCTGTCGAAAACTTATTCATGCTCTCGACTGTCATCTGGACATAACAAGCTATTAAGCTGACTCCAGTCTTCTCGAGAACAAAGGCATTCAATTTTTTAATTTCTGGAACTTGAAAATGTGTGTAGGAAACATTATTATTGTTTCCATGCTTGACGGCTGTAGATCATTCTACGAATCATTCTAGCACATCTCTTACAGACATATTTACCATACCTGCCTTCTGATAAAGTTTGATACGAGAGGCATCAGAAAGCGAATCAAGTCAGGGAGGAGTGTATGCATTTCCAGTAACCCACTGCTGTTTGAGATGTGTGAATTCATGTGCGAGCGTCCCTCTATGATGAGAATCAAATACGAGAGTTCTCAGATTAAAAAATATTGTTCCATCCAACTCTGAAGGAGCAACATAGGCCATTGCCCCATTATTTTCTCCAACCCACTGCAATTCTACCCCCATTTCTGAAGCTCTTCATTCCACATCACGCATATCAGCAACAAACTCATCAATATCTGCTCATTCTGGAAGTATTTTTTCCTTATAAAGAAAGTCTGGAGTAATACCTCTTTCCTTTAAAAAATCCACATTTTCTTGCTCACGAGATTCAGGAAAAAGTGGTAATGTGGAGGCTATATTTATCATGTGTAAGAAAAGTAATAATCCTTACTGCTTGATTATAGCGTTATTTTTATTTTGACAAGTGATTTTTCTAATTTATTTTATACCCAACCAAGAGCATATATAGCTCCAAAGACTATGAACACAATTCCGAGCAATTTCAGAGCTGTGACAGTACCTCCGATACCGAAAAATTTCTCAGCCCATACCCATGAACCGACGAATTCGTAGGTCGGGCGGATGTATTTGAGGATGACCACACCGAGACCAATAACGAGCAAGCCAATAAGGAAATTCATAAGAAAAATTAAATAAATAGTATTTAGAAGTAATTACTTTCGTTTATGTATGTAGTGTATCAAAAGTAAAATATAGGCAACAACAATGTAGGGAATGGCTGCATATATAACTATCAATCAACTCATAGAGTCATCCTCATATTCAGCATATGTATAAGCAAAAAATATGAACAGGAGTGTAAGAAAGCTTAGTAAGTAATATTTATCTCGAGAGAGAAGAAAAATATAGGAAATACTCGCTCCCAAACATATCATTCATCAAAATAATAAATATAAATTTCAATCACTAAACACACTTATTCCGGATCAATACAACACAAATTCATTCACATAATTCCATACAACCGCAAAAATTCCATATAAAGCAAAAAGTGCAACAACACTATTTCAAAAATATAGAAGTATTTTTCAACAATTTTTCATGCTCTAGAAACTTTTATAACCTATACCCCTCACAGTCAGAATTGTATCATCACCGATTTTGTGACGAATATTTTTGATATGTGTATCGATAGTTCTGTCATAGAGAAAATTCGCATAGCCCATGATTTCCTTCATGAGATCTTCTCGAGAGACGACTTTTCACTCACGAGCGATGATGTATTTGAGGAGTTGAAATTCTGATTTTGTCAGAAGCGCTTCCCTATTTCATCGGATAACCTTTAGATCAGATTCCACGAGTCGGAGATCACGATATATGAGACCTTCTTTACCCGACTGAGATGTACCGCGTCGGAGGACTGCCTTGATACGCATGACGACTTCTTTGGGGCTGAATGGTTTACCAATATAATCATCTGCCTCGAACTCAAAAGAGGTACTGATATTATTCTGATTGTCACGAGCAGAGAGCATGAGAACAGGAACACTGGATTCGGCACGGAGTGAACGCAGGATAGTGAGACCATCCTGACCAGGCAGATTGATATCAAGTATGACAGCATCAGGCTGTATCTCTCTAAAAACTAACAAAGCCTCGTCTCCTCGCATACAAGTATGAACTTCAAACTCTGATTGCTCGAGGTAGAGTAGCAGAGAATCGACGATTCACTGATCGTCATCGATGAGAAGGATTGATATTTTTTTCTGGGACATACAGAGTAGTATATAAAAAGCCGCCAGAAGTACAAGATTGTGATTTGCTCTAGAATTTTATAAACAGGTCATATAATGCCCAAAATAATAAATATCCCTCCTATGTGCTGAATTGTTGCTACCATTGGAAAAAATAATCCCGAACCCATCCTCTACTCAGGGCTCAAGAATCTCGAATACAGAGGGTATGACTCTGCAGGCTTTGTCACCATAGAAAAAGACGGCACCACTCGACTCGTCCGAGAAATAGGAGAAGTGAGTCATCTCTTGCCTCATATCAATCAGACGAGCACTTCTCTCGCGGGTATAGGGCATACCCGGTGGGCAACACATGGAGGTGTCACACGAGAAAACACTCACCCTCATCACGGGATGAATAAAAAGATATACCTCGTGCACAATGGTATCATCGAAAACTACAAAATTCTCTCAGAAAAACTCCAAAAAGCAGGCTATAGCTTTTATGGGCAGACGGACAGTGAAGTCCTAGCAAATCTCATAGAATACTGTCTCGAAAGTGTGTGAGATGTAAAAAAGGCTATCCTTCTAGCACTGTCGCAAGTGACCTGAACCTATGGTCTCGCTGTCATAGCACCACACGATCCGAGTCGTATCTATGCTATCCGTCGTGGTTCTCCTCTCATGATCAGTATAATTCGAGACGGCATCATGGTCGCTAGTGATCCTCATGCATTCCCCGAATCAGATCCAGCAGTCATACCTATGGAAGACGGCGAGCTCGCAATACTGAATCAAGATGGCACCTATACCCTCGAATCAATGGGTGGCGAACTCGTGAATCGTGAAGCTCAGAAACTCGAAATATTTCAGGAAAGTAGCGACACGAGTCAATATGCACACTCTATGCTCGGAGAAATCATGGAGCAATGAGAAGTTATAGAAAATACTATCAGAGGACGAATCAATTTTGAAACTGAGCAAGTGACGCTCGGTGGCATACGAGCTATTATGCCCGAATTATTAAAGAAAAAAGAAATCATTATAGTCGCCTGTGGTACCAGTTATTACGCAGGACTCGTTGGGAAAAATTTTCTCCAAGAAATAGGAGGTATTCCCTGTCGCGTAGAAATAGCCAGTGAATTTCGTTACAGCAAACAATTCTGGAATCAGGATACAGTACTCCTCGTCATATCACAATCAGGTGAAACAGCAGACACACTCGCTGCCCTCAGAGAAGCAAAACACAGAGGCATTCTCACGCTCGGAATAGTCAATGTCCCTGGGTCAACTATTGCCCAGGAAACTGATGCGGGAATTTTTACCCACGCAGGAAAAGAAGTCTGAGTCGCATCGACAAAAGCATTTACAGCACAGATCACTGCACTTCTCATGATGGCTCTCGCACTCGGCGAGAGAAAAGAACTGGATGTACTGACAAAATCCCGAATACTCAAAGCGTTTAGACTCATACCAGATCAGATTCGCACTATTCTCGGCAATATGGGAAACATCCAAGCACTCGCAGAAAAAATAGCAACCTACGATCACTGCTTCTTTCTCGGCAGATACTACGAATACCCTATAGCTTGCGAAGGTTCTATCAAGCTCAAGGAAATCACCTACATCCACTCCGAAGCATACCCAGCAGGAGAGCTCAAGCACGGCCCGCTCGCCCTCATCAGTGAGAAATTCCCAAGTATTGTTCTCAATCCCACAGATGCGCTGTATGATAAAACTGCATCAGCAATCCATGAAGTAGAAGCCCGTAAATGACCTGTCTATACCATTGGCAACAGAGAGGACGCCACTATCCGTATACCAGAAACAATAGATATCCTCTACCC
>JBFZBA010000042.1:0-8180 GCA_041308705.1 Candidatus Altimarinota bacterium | reverse complement strand
GCTGGGTCGACTTCTTCAAATTCTGAAGCAACAATAATTTTAGTTTTGAATCCTGGTTCACGAACGATTTTGACGATTTCAATTGTGCCATCTTCGAGTTCTGGTGTTGAGAGTTCGAAGAGTTTTGCGACGAGGCCTGCATCTTTTCGTGAGAGAATGATTTTTGCTTCACCCTGTACCTCATCATCCTGGACTTTTTTGACGAAGACATGCAGACGCATACCTGCTGTGTATTTGTCACGACTCACCTGTTCACTGCGAGGGAGGAGAATCTGTGAACCGTTAAATTCGAGAAAGACACGGTCATTTTCGACCATATCCACACGGACATTCACGATTTCTCATTGTTTGTCTTTGAAGATTTCGTAGACTTTTGCTTTTTCAGTTTCACCAATTTTCTGGATGATAACCTGACGAGCAGCCTGAGAGGCGATACGACCGAAAACCTGCTGATTGTCTCGGAGGACATCACTCACATCTATCTCGATGATATCACCGAGGTCAAATGCATCTGCATCTTCTCCGAGGTCAGCTTTGCTGATTTCAGTATTTGGATCAGTGACTTCATCAACCACTGTTTTCTCAAGTGTGACGGTGATATCACCAGATTCGAAATCGAGTTTTACATTGACGATATCATCTTTATTTCCGTAGTCTTTTTTGTAGGCAGTACGGATTGCTGATTCGATAATCTCGATGAGATCTTCACGGTGAAGACCGCGTTCTGCAGCGATATGATTGATCGCAGCTTCTATCTTTTTGAGATCCAACATAGTATTATGAATTAAGAATAATGAGAAAAATATCAGTACTGAGAGAGTATAGGCATACTCTGGGTAAAAAAAAGAATCTGGGGTTCCAAATTCTTGCTTTTTCGACTGATTACGAAGGCAGTATAGCGGAAATTCTGAGAAATGCAAAAAAAATTATCTCACCTCCCTCACCTCCTGACCATCCGTGATGTATATTTTTTCTCCTGTGAAGAGCGGAGACCAGTATCCTGAGAGTATCTGTTTGCCATTATCCCGAGTAATAGTCGTTTCTTTAGCCTGCCAGGTCATGGTATAGCCCCTGTAAGTGAGCTCAGTAAGTGTCTGCGCTGGGGTGCGACCATAGCGATCCCAGAGTGTGACGCCGTTCTCGTCCCATATAAGATAGCTCCCTGTTTGTTCGCCCCGAGCAATATGAGTCGGACGAGTAGAGGATGGGAGAAGTGCTGATTGCTGCGAGGAAATATCATAGACAGTATTTTCTCGATTATGTCGCAGGAGCACTATTCCCTGCGTACGAGAAGTGTATTCGATGGTTCCTGTGAGGAGCTTTTTTTCCTCATCTGTGATAGTCTTGAAGGTCTGATTAAGATTCTCATCATTCACAGGAAGTATCTGAAATGGTGGGCGAAAATCAAGTTCTCCGACTGTATCGGGAAGTATCAGGACACGCGTGCGGAGTGGTAATTCACCCGAAAATACCGTAATAACGGCATCACCTGATGGAAGTCGTGAAAAAGTACATCGCTCAGCGCACTCCTGCTCATAAGTACGCGGAAGTGTGATATGAACAGGATAATAAAATCCCAGTAAATCAGCATCAAAATAGATAATTCTTGCCTGGACTTCTATCCGTACCATCTGCTGGCTCCCCTCGGAAAACTCAAGAGAAAGGGTAGAAACATCCCAGAAATACGCCTTGCCTATGAGTGCGATAGAACTTCACAAAACCAGGACAATTATGATGATCGGGACGAGGAATGCGAGAGTTTTTTCGCGAAGTTCTGAGAGGTTCATGTGGTAAAAAGAAGAATTTCATATAGTATAGAGAAATCCTATGATTTCCCAACAAATATTCGATAAAATTGCAGTGCTCAAATCTGGATGACAGAGTGCTCCTCTGCTCGTCTCAGAGGGCCAAGCTGCAGAAATATGTGGGTATCTCTTTGATGAGGAAATCCTCTCTCTCGATGATATAGAAAATCGATGAATCACCGACTTCATCTACTACAATTGCTCAGATAAGAGCCAGGAACACCACAAAGTAGAGCCCCTCAGAAAACATGCAGAAAAACTCTATCAAAAACCGTCTGGAGACATCCTTATCGCTCTTTTCCGAAATATTGATGTACTCAATATACATGGCGGGAATTCCCTCCTCCGCCTCTTCGAAGATGTCCCGGCACAGCTCATGATCATCGTGACAAGTCAATCCCCTGCAAAAATCATCTCTACACTGCAATCCAGGATGATCATGATGGATCCTGGGAGCGTACAATGAGGCTCAAATCCTCATCAGGAAGCTATCGATGCCTATGTCTCTGGGGATGTCGAACCACTCTTTGCCATGACGCTCGCTCCGAGCAAAGAATCCAGATTTAGCCGAGATGATGCATTATGGGTCATCAGAGGCTTGCAAGAGGCTATCAAATGTGGTACACTGTCCCCGAGACACGCGCGACGGATATCAGAAACTCGAGTACTCCTCGAGACGACCAATACCATCGCAAAATATCTCATAGATCAGCTCCTTATCTCTCTCGCATGCGAATAATCAGTATTATTTTTCTCTGGACAGTGACCAATATCTCATGAGTGCATGCTCAGAGGTCGTTTTTTCAGGATAGTGGTGGGGGTGGTGTCTCTAACGCTCAACTTCGTCAGGGAAGTGTCGACTTTAGTGAAATCCCGGGAGTGATCGTCGCTATGACAAACAACCTCCTCTCTTTTGTCGCCTATATCAGTCTCGGGGTCATCCTCATAGGGGCTCTGATGTATGTATTTGGTGGGGTCAACGAAGAAATGAAAAGCAAAGGAAAAGAAGCCATAAAAATCGCCCTCATCGGAGCCGTGGTATCCTGGACTGGATGGCTCATTATCAATTTCTTTATCGATAACATATAATATTTATGGAAGAATTCTCTTGGGCATTTGAAAACAAACTCGAACGAGGAAAAAAATGGTACGCTGTCGCAGCAACCATAGTCATAACCGTGGTGATCGTGAGCTTCCTCCTCAGTGCCTATCTCCTGGGCATCGTCGTAATACTCTTTACCGGTGTCTACCTGCTCTACGAAGTAAATAGCCACCCCATCACGCATGTCTCTGTATCCAGAGAAGGAATCGCCATTGAGTGAGACATGTTCCCCTACAGACAGATAGAGTCATTTGCCATCATACGAGTCAATAATGAGCCTCTGCTCCTGCGTGTACGCACGATGAGTCGTGCACTGGGAACTATAGATATATTTCTGGATACCAGTATAGATCTCGATGCTCTCAGAGCCTTTCTCCTCACTATGAGTAAAGAAGATACTGAAGCGTCTCTCTCTATGATAGACCATCTCCTTCTCGGATTGCGCTTGTAATTCTATTTTTTTGGCTAGAATAATTCTATGCACAACTCTTCCCTTGCCATTTCCGTGAAGATCGTTCTCCAAACTGGGGGGTAGAAAGGTGCGCACAATTGCTTAGCTTTTAACTACTCTCCCAAAACGGAGAGTTTTTTTATGGAAAGACTTTTAAGAGACATTTATCATATCTTGGGTTATGCGCCCGAAGATAGTCTATGAGAAGCGCTCCGTCTCGAAGGGACTAATACTATCCGTGATGCTGGGCAATGAGCTGGACTATTGAAATCAAAACAACTCAAAACACTGCACGATCAACTTTTAATTTTAGCTCCGAAAAATGGTTAGAGCACTCTTATGGAGAGAATACAGATGCGATGTATTGGTGCTCTTGGTTTGGTTTATCAAGAATACGGTCCGAGATATCCAAAAGAAATAGATGATATCGTTTATTGGCTCTATTTTATAGCCACGAGTCCAGTAAATCAAACAGCTCTCCTCATATCAAGGAGAGCTGGGCATATAATCGACGGTGATCGAATTATCAAATCATAACTACCACTCTAGATTCCCTGCTGTCTGATATTCTGTGACTTTGGTTTCAAAGAAGTTTTTCTCTTTTCGGAGATCCATGATCTCACTCATCCATGGAAATGGATTTTCATCACCGAACAGAATTGGGAGATTAATCATCTCACAACGACGGTCGACGATATGACGGACATACTGCTTGACGGAATCTCCATTGAGACCGAGAACGCCAAATGGGAGACAATCATCCACATAATTGAGCTCACACTCTGTTGCCTGTTTGAAAAGTTCGACCACTCGAGCCTTGAATTCTTCTGTCCAGACTTCAGGATTTTCTGCAACGATACCATTGATGAGATCACGACCGTAGGCGATATGAATCGACTCATCTCGGAGAATATACTGAAACTGCTCCCCTATCCCCTTCATCTTATTATTTCGCATGAGCTGGAGCATCATCGCAAATCCCGCGTAAAAGAAAATTCCCTCCATAATCATATTGAATCCGATAACATCGAGGAGAAATGCTTGTTTATCAGCGGTGGTTTTTATCTCAAATGTCGGGTCGAGGATAGTCTTTGTGAGATTAACAACGAATTCGTCTTTTGCTTTAATAGATGGGATCTTGTCATACGCGTCAAAGACAGCATCTGGATCGAGCGAGAGAGAATCACAACAGTAGAGAAATGTATCAGTGTGCACTGCTTCCTCATAAGCCTGACGGAGCATGTACTGGCGACATTCAGGATTGGTGACATGACGGTACATGGCGAGGACGATATTGTTTGCTGTGAGACTCTCAGCTGTTGAGAAAAATCCGAGATTCCACATGATGAGATGACGCTCGTTTTCTGTGAGGACATCATTTGCCTTCCATTGTTCTACATCCTTTTGCATCGGGATTTCTTCGGGTGTCCAGTTATTGGCTACACCGTTTTTGTAGTGTTGTCGTGCCCACTTATACTTGATAGGAAGCATCTTGTTTGGATCAGTTCAGACAGAACAAATGAGCATTTTTTCAGCCATATTTGGAGAGGTTAGAGAGATATGAACAATAAATGTATACTTTTTGAGCTCGTTTCAAAGCGAGAAACCCAATATATTGTGTGTTGCATTTATATCCAGACACTAGATGTAGTCAAATCGAGTTACGAGGAATCGAGTTGCAAATATCCCTAAAAGAGTTCTATTTTACCCAACATGGGACCCTATTCTTATTGAGAAGCGAATTTATAATATTCGTAGACAAACCTCTGTGGTACGGGGATTGAAAAAATGACTGGCTGGATTCCTCGGGGCATATGGTATGCTCCCTGGGATGGTTCATGCCCAACCTCTGTAAGCCGAGCTTCAAAAATTGGTATTCCTGTGTGTGAAAATATGCGTCCAGAAATCCTTTCTCACAACTCGTTAATTTTCCAATGCTGGTGATGATTATATCGAAGATTCGGACCAATCGTATGCTCCATAATTCAATCATGAAAAAATTGCAAAAGCTCAAAAACCTGTCTCCCTATTTCTTTGCTCGGAGCTTTCTGTGGTCTCTTCACACTACTCTGTTTTATAGTTTTCCTCCGACTCATCTCATCTCGATGAAGCATACCTGTTTGGAGCATTTCTCTGGGATTATCTCCGAGCAATCCACTCAGTCATGCCTCCAGTATCATCTGAGAAGGTCGGAAATGTTGAATCTGGATAATGCTCGTATTATTGCGGAGAAATCATCCCGTTAGAAGCTTCTTTGGGGAGGGATGAAGGCCTCTATCATGAAGATCTCTTTTGGGAAGATAATTTTGTTTCTTTTTGGGTGAGCCTCGATGTGTCGTCAGCTGAATACCGAGCTGGAGTATTTTTCCTCTGAATTTCTGGACGAGTATGAGGTCTGTCATAAAATCCGAATCTCCTAAACAATCCGCCATATGTATATCATATTCTATGTCACTTTTGAGGCGAGTAAGGGCATGGAGAAGGATATTTTCTAGAAGAGCTATTTCCGCATAAAATCCGATATCTTTATCTTTCTGTCATTCATGCCTCCCGAGATAGTGACGGATAACCCTCTCCCATTGGTTTTCCTCGAGGTCTGGGTGTATCATGTTCCTACGGGTCGATATATGAGCAAATGCCCACCTCATAGCACGAGCACGGATGTCTCCACTCGGATTTTCTGGAATAATTCCATATACCTGTGCGAGCACCTTTTGAATCGCTGCTGGCATTTGTGATACTTCTGGTACTGTCCGAAGAGCATTTTTGATAACTCTCTCTGGACTCTGTTGAAATCCTACTTCATATTTTTTCAAAGCCGTAAATCTCTCATGGGGTGAGAGAAGAAAATTATTATTGTCCATTGCCTGAGACTAGAACTGCACAGGAATGACGAGACTCGCATCATTCATCGGTTCTCCTGATGGATTATCTTTTTTGAGGACGAGCGTACCAGTCGAGCCAGCTGGCTGCACTGGGAATGAGAGAGGAGCTGTAAACGGTACCCAATTCTCCGTCATCCAGTCACTCTGTGCCTGAGCGATAGCCGTCGCGAGAAGTGCATTAGTACTATCGCGGAGCTCTATCGGAAATGATGCCTCGAAATACCACGGACCACGCGCACGACCAGTGAGAGTCATAGGACTCGTGATCTGCGTATTTGGCGCGAGAGTGAGCTCGACCATCTGCGTAGCATCTGCTGCCATATCAGCTGGGAGTTTTTCCATGGCAGGACCTGGTGGAATATCAGAAACGACAGGCGCAAGTGTCTCCTGTGCCCAGAAAAACCAAATAACTCAGAAAATGATAGCAATACTCAGGAACCAATAAAGGAAATTTTTCATAATTGAGACAAAAGAAAGTAGAACAGCAATAGTATAGTCTCGATAAAATGTTTGCAACCTCAACTCGCGAGGGCAAAAAAAATCCCTCTGACATGAGGGAAAGGGAGGTTCGTGACATCAAGAGGGCAAAAAAATTCCCAGAAATTGGGTAATCTCTGGGAAAAGGTCCTCTTGTGCGTTTTCACCCCACAGCTCGGTGGATATAAAAATATCTATTTTTGAGCTGGACATGAAATACATGCGTCATTCACGAAATGACATACCTCGACAAACCTTAGGAACAAGGTCTTGACTTCGCTTTGGTAATGGAAAGCATCTTCACCCGGCTTCTCTCGTATCACCCGATTGCAGATGAGCATATCGTATCTCAGAACCTGAGGTACCATACGCTCACCCGAACAAGTGACATCAAAAGAAAATATGATAGTGATACGAGAGGCAAGCCTTCTCATATCTGTGTATCTTTATTTGAATGCGGTGAGAGCTCGTTGAGGCTCTCTCCATCACGGAGTCAATGTTACAAAAATCACAAGAACAATTTGTAAACGTAGTATAGCATGTCTATTTCGGAAATGAAGCTCCCCTATCCTTGCGAAATAATGAGAATATTTCGTTATAAAAAAATAATGCCGTATCTATGCGGAAAACACAGAAATAGCGTACAGAAGGAGAAAAAACGAAAAAGAAGGAGAAAAACGGCTTGTAGAGGGCTTTTTTGAGGACATTGCACACAATATGTATACGAGAAATGCTTTATTTGAAGCGGTTTTTAGTAATTATTCAGGTATGCCTCCATGGATTTACTCAAATGTTGTAGTCTCTCAACAGAAGCATAAGCCCTCGGGGAAATACCATCATCCATAATCTCTATTACCATATTGCCCTGATCATCAATATCAGCTCTCGATGCACGGATATTTCTATGTATAGGGGATTCCTCCTCTGCATAAGCAAAATACTCCTCCATAAACATGGTCGCGCAGAGATCTTCTAGAGCACTCCTCGCGCTCAAGAGATCAATAACAGCCTGCGCTCGTTGTTTCTTGAATCTGATGGGTTTCTCAAGAGTCTTCAGAAGTTTCTCAAGATCCTCCTGGATATCTATTAATTTCAGACATATATCCTCGTGCTCCCGGGTCTGAGCTGAGAGAGGACCGACTGCATCATTTGTGAAGTTGCGTATACTATGAGGGGCAGCATTTTCGTTAGCACACAAGAGAATGTCAGGAAAAATACTGGTATAACGACTCATGGTATCGGCAACCCCTCGGGTCTGATTATGAACTGTCAGGCGATTTGCTACCCGTTGGAGGTATACGGGGTCGAGAAAACGCAACTCGAGGAAAAGCATAGATGCTGATTCTGTACCCATGGCTGCCAAAAGAGGCAAAAGTGCCTCACGAACCATCAGGGTCTCTATCAATGCTCTTTGTCTCTTGTGTATATCATCTGCGAAGAGTTCTCTTCCTGCTCTTCTG
>JBFZBA010000041.1:0-5292 GCA_041308705.1 Candidatus Altimarinota bacterium | reverse complement strand
TTATTCCGCCACATATCATAAAAAGTTCGCCCATTTCATGGCTAAAGAAGAGAAAATACTTGCCGGAGGCACTGTCCTCGAGTCGCTCCCCAACGGGAGTTATCGTGTTCAGATAAATTCTCTCTCGGGTCAGGATCTCGGAGACAATGGTATGGTCGTATTTGGGCATGTTTCTGGACATATGCGTAAGTGTAATATCTCTCTCATCAACGGTGATAAAGTAGATATCGAGCTCACGCCCTATGATCTCGAAAAAGGCCGTATCACTTACCGACACAATGTTAATACTAATCATCAGCCTGTATGAAAGTTCGTCCGTCAATAAAAAAACGAGATCCTCGCAACGATGTTATCGTTGTTCGTTGGAACAAGAGTCATACCCGACGGTATGTCCGCATCGTCAATAAGAAAAATCGACGATTTAATCAGCGTCAAGGTTAATTACTATTTCTCTCATTCTATATGGTACGCATTTCTGGGGTAAATATCCCAAATCATAAACACCTCTGGGTCGCTCTCACCTCTATCTATGGTGTCGGTCCGACGAGATCAAAAAAAATACTCACAGCCTGCAAGATCGACGCAAGTCGTAAGGTCGAGACTCTCTCAGAAGAAGAGCTCGGTGTGGTCCGTGATGAACTCAAAAATCATACACTTGAATGAGATCTTCGCCGAGAAATAACAGGAAACATCAAATCTCTCTCAGATATGAACTGCTATCGTGGTGTCCGTCACAAAGCAAACCTCCCAGTTCGTGGTCAGCGAACAAAGACCAACGCTCGTACCAAACGAGGCAAGAAAGCAACTGTTGCGAACAAAAAAGTAGCAGCTAAATAATCTCTACGAATCACTTATTTAAATACCTATATGGCTCAAACACTTCGTCGCAATAAAAAAACAAAACGCACTGTCGAACAGGGCGTCATCCATGTTGCTGCCCTCTACAATAATACTCATGTGAGTGTCTCTGATACTGAAGGAAATGTCCTCACATGGCATAGTGGTGGTCGTGCAGGATTCAAGGGTGCTCGTGAAGCAACTCCCTACGCTGCATCAATGGCTATGGAAAAATGTCTCGAAGAAGCTATCCGTCTCTACGGTATCAAACGCGCTCATGTCTGTGTGAAAGGTGTCGGTTCTGGTCGTGACAATGCACTTCGTGCTATCGTCGCTGCTGGTGTCGAGATCGATTCTATAGTTGATGAGACTCCTGTACCATACAACGGTACAAAGAAAAAGAAAATCCGTAAACTCTAATTCTCCACTTTATCTATTATGCGTTATACTGGTCCAAAAAATAAACTCTGTCGTCGAGAAGGTAAGAACCTCTTCGGAAGTGAGAAATACTCTCAGACTGATTCAAAGAGAAAACTTCTCGGAAAAAATGTCGGTCGTATGGGTCTCTACGGTCAGCAGCTCCGTGCGAAGCAATCTACCAAGCGTATGTTTGGTGTTTCTGAAAAACAATTTTCAAACTATTTCAAAAAGGCATCTCGCCTCCAGGGGAATACCCTCGAAAACATGCAGAGACTTCTCGAGACTCGTCTCGATGTCGCTGTTCTCCGAGCCAACTTTGCTCGTACTATCATGCAGGCTCGTCAATTCGTCAGCCATGCTCACTTTGTCGTCAATGGTAAAAAAGTAGATATCCCATCATACCAGATCTCTATCGGTGATGTCATCGAAGTTCGTGAAAAACTCAAGGACACACCTCTCTACCGCACACTTCAAATCGAATCAGAAGAATTTCTCAAGAATAACCAGGCTGGTCGTGTCTCAGCAGTAGACTGGATAGACGCAGATCCAAAATCATTCAAAATCACTATCAAGCGCCTCCCAGAGACGGCTGATTATGATCAGAGTATTGATATGAAAAAGATCATCGAGTTCTATTCAAAATAATCACAAAGTAGTAGTTTTTTACTTCTTATCTTTCTCTCCATGCACATCCTCCACACTATCATCGGCCTTCCAAAAGTAACTGAGCATCGTATTGCTCAGGATGATTTTTCACAGGAATCTGTTTTTGATATAGCACCTCTTCCACGAGGGTACGGGATGACACTTGGACACGCTCTTCGTCGCTCTATTATATCTTCAATTCCAGGGACTCGTGTGACAGGTGTGAAGATAGAAGGAGTTTCTCATGAATACACAACACTCCCAGGTCTCCATGAGAGCGTTCTCGATATCATGCTCAACCTCAAGAGTCTCGTTCTCGATAAATCTGATACAGGTGTTACATGGATTTCTCTCAAGAAAAATAAAGCAGGTAAGGTCACAGCAGCAGATATCAAGACTGGTGGTGGAGTTGAAATCCTCAACAAAGACCTCTACATCACTGAGATTGACCGTGACGGATTCGAGCTCGACATGCAGATTCGTGTTGAGAAAAATGTCGGTTACAAATCAATTGATACACTCAAAAAAGAAGACGATGATGTCATGATACTCGTGGTTGACGCGAGCTTCTCTCCTGTTATCAATGTCAGTACAGAAGTCAGAAGTGAACGATACGGAGATATGACAGACCTCGATCACCTCGCTCTCACTGTGAAGACCAATGGTTCTATCACTCCAGAGAGTGCTCTCAAATTCGGTGCTCAGATGCTTCGTTCTTACTTTGACATCTTCTGTGATACAGAAGTCATGGTCGAAAACGAATTTATGGGTGATGTCCGATCTCTCCGTGAAAAAGAAAAGAAGGACGCTCAGGCAACAGAACACCGTGAGAATTTCACACACATTGATTTCCTCGGACTCTCTCCTCGTACACTCAACGCTCTCGTCAATGGAAATATCCTCTCTGTCGAACAGCTCGAGAAATGCACAGAAGCAAAGCTCTCATCTATCAAAGGTTTCGGGAAAAAAGCTATGGACGAAGTCCGTGCAGCTCTCGGAACTCAGAGTAAGAAACTCCTCTGAGACGATTAATATATTACTATTCCACTTACAAATTTACTTTAAATTCATATGCGACACCGATCTAAAAAAAATCTGAAAATGAACTGACGAGATGCAAATCATCGTGATGCAGTTCTCCGAAATTTGGCATGAAGCCTCTTCGTTCACGGGAGTATCGCAACAACTCAGAAGAGGGCTAGCGCAGTCACACCCCTTGTTCACGGACTCATCCGAGTAGCTCAGGAGAAAAATACGATGAATACTATTCGCGCACTCCAGGCTTCACTCTATACAGAGGCTGCTTCTCGTGCTGCTATGGATTTCGCAAAAAACACCAAAAAAACATCTGGTTTCACTCGTGTCACACCACTCAAATACCGTGTTGGTGATGCAAGCCTCCTCGTTACTCTCGAACTCATCGTCTAATACACTCTCTCAGTTTCCCCCTATGAAAACACTTTTCCCAAACAACATCGAACGCAAATGGTATATCATTGATGGCAATGGTCTTACTCTCGGTCGTCTCGCAACGGTTATTGCTCAGAAGATTTCTGGTAAACAAAAACCAACCTACTCTGCTCATATAGACGGAGGTGATTATGTCATCGTGACCAATATTGATAAAATCAAAACAACTGGTCGTAAAGAAACCCAGAAGAAATACTACACACATTCTCAATATATGGGCGGTCTCACGACGACGAGTCTTGCTGATCTTCGTTCAAAAAAACCATACGAACCACTCAAGCTCGCAGTCTCAGGCATGCTTCCAAAAAACAGCCACCGTGATACTATGCTCAGCCGCATGAAACAATTCCAAGGATCTGAACATAGCCATGAGGCACAGACTCCAGAAATACTTACCCTCTCATAATACACTAGACTTATGAAATATACTTACGCTATCGGTCGCCGAAAAACTGCATCCGCTCAAGTCCGCCTCTTCGCAGGAAAGGGTGAGTCTGAGATTAATGGTCGCCCACTCAAGGACTATGTCACTCGTGATGATCTCCTCTCTGTGGTACACGCACCAATCAAGGTTGCAGGAAATGGTGACTATCATTTTTCTGTCACAGTTTCTGGATCAGGTGAGAGCGCTCAGGCCCAGGCTATCGCTCACGGTATTGCTCGCGCACTTGTCATCATCGATGAATCATACAAATCGGCACTCCGAGATCAGGGGCTCCTCACTCGTGATGCTCGAAAAGTAGAGCGAAAGAAGCCAGGTCTCCACAAGGCTCGTAAAAGAATTCAATGGTCTAAACGATAATATTACCTCCTCTCCACTATGCCTACAATCCAACAACTCATCCGCAAACCTCGTGTGACGAAAGTCCGCAAGAGCAAGTCTCCTGCGCTGATGCAGATCAGAAACAATCTCAAACGAGTCGATCTCGAGCTCGCATCTCCACAGAAGAGAGGTGTTTGTACAAAGGTCTACACCATGACTCCAAAGAAGCCTAACTCCGCTCTCCGTAAAGTCGCGAAAGTCCGTCTCACGAATGGCTACGAAGTCATCGCTTATATCGGTGGTGAAGGTCATAACCTCCAGGAGCATTCTGTCGTCATGATCCGTGGTGGTCGTGCGAAAGACCTCCCAGGTGTACGATATCATATCGTTCGTGGTGTTCTCGATACTCAGGGCGTAGCTGACCGCAAGCAGTCACGCAGTCAGTATGGTGCTAAACGACCTAAAAAATAATATTTACTCTTATGATTACTCAGAAACAAAAGTTCATCAATTATATCATGCAGGGCGGTAAGAAACACCTCGCTCGCAATCTCCTCGAAGACGCACTCGACATCGTTCGTGAACGCGGAAACAAGGATCCAGACGCTATCATGGATAAAGCATTTGAAAACATCATGCCACGCGTCGAAGTTCGTCCAAAACGAATCGGAGGTGCTATATTCCAGGTACCTGGTGATGTACTTCCAAAGAGACAGTTTTTCCTCGCTTCTAAATGGATCAAGGAGTCCGCACAATCTCGAAAAGGAATACCGTTTGCTCAGGCACTTGCAACAGAACTCATCGAAGCATCTCAAGAAACAGGAAATGCATTCAAGAAAAAACTCGATGTCTACAAGAACGCAGAAGCAAATAAGGTGAATGCTCGATTTGCTCGCACAGCTAATTCAAATCAAAATAACTAGTTCCTCTCACTTCACTAATATCTCACTATGGCTCATAAGAAAGCACTCTCCTCAACCAAAAATGGTCGCGATTCACAGGCAAAACGCCGTGGAGTAAAAGTCTACGCTGGCACTGCTGTCATCGCGGGGAATATTATCGTCCGACAAAAAGGAAACAAGATTTTCCCAGGTGTTGGCGTTATGCAAGGTAAGGATTTCACTCTCCAGGCAATCACAGACGGTGTCGTCCGATTC
>JBFZBA010000040.1:0-3453 GCA_041308705.1 Candidatus Altimarinota bacterium | reverse complement strand
CAGATATACTTCACGCATATGAATTGAAGTCAGAAAAAAATAGCCCTCGTAGCAGATTGGATCACCCACTGGGGTGGTGCGGAGAGGGTATTTGTGAAGCTCATGGAGATGTATCCAGAGGCTGATATCTATACTTCTGTGTTTTTCCCGACTCGTCCCGAAGTATTTTCCGGGAGAAAAATTCACAAGAGCTTTATTCACTACCTCCCATTTCTCAATCGCCGTCACAAGCTCTGTATGCTCCTGAGACCATTGGCTTTTTGGAGCTTCAATTTCCGGAAATATGATATTGTCATATCGTCGAGCTCGGCAGAGGCAAAAGGGATTCACACAGGCGGAAAAACCAAACATCTCTGCTATTGTCACACACCTACTCGATACCTCTGGAGTCATAGTGATGCTTACCGGAATTTCCTCGAATTTGGTCGCCTGAATTGGCTCGCAAAACTCGTGATACCTACCGCGTTTCGTATTATGCGAAAATGGGATTATCGGGCAGCTCAGAGACCAGATGTATTTATCGCAAATTCCTGCACGACTCAGGCGAGAATTGCCGAATTTTATGAAAGAGAAAGCACAGTTGTTTATCCATTCTTTACAAAAAATGACGAATGACGAATGATGAATGACGAACCTCGTGATGATTATTTTGTTTGTCTCGGGCGTATCGTTCCCTACAAGAGATTTGATCTCGCGATAGAGGCCTGCAATCAGCTGGGATACAAGCTCCGGATATTTACGAACACGAGAAATGCTGAATCTGAGAGACTGCAAAAAATCTCATGACCGACTATTCAGTGGATATTTGATGCATCAGATAGTGAAGTAGCGGAGGGTCTGGCACATGCGCAGGCATTTATCATGCCACAGGAGGAGGATTTCGGTATCGTCGCACTCGAGGCGATGTCACATGGTACACCAGTAATTGCCTACTGAGATGGTGGTGCGATGGAGACCGTAGTACACGGACAGACTGGACTCTTTTTCTCTGAGCAGAGAACCGAATCACTCGTGAACGCTCTCCTCAAATTCTCTGAAATAGAATGGAATCCTGAACGAATTATCGAGCAGAGTCAGCTCTTTTCTGAAGAGAAATTCGAAGAGGGGATTCGTGATATTGTTGGTTTCTAATTAATTTGTACTATGAAAATAACAAAACTCTGACATTGCTGTCTCCTCATCGAAACAAAATGAAAAAAACTCCTGACTGATCCCGGATGTTTTACCATCGAAGCACATTCACAGCTTGAAAATATCGATGCTATTCTCTTCACGCATGAACACGCTGACCACTATCATCTCGATTCTCTGAAAGTATTACTTGAGAAAAATCCTGATGTTCAGATATTTACGAATACTTCTGTTGCCGAGCTTCTCGATAAAGAAAATATACTTCACACAACTATTCAGGACGGTCAGACGGTTGATTTCGAAGGGATTATTCTTGCTGGATATGGAATCCGGCATGCCGAAATTCACAGCTCAATTCCATATTCCTCAAATACTGGATTTATGTTTGAAGACCGATTTTTCTATCCATGAGATGCTTATACTAGCCCCGGCTGCCCGGTCGAGATATTAGCTCTACCAGTCTCTGGCCCCTGGGTAAAAATAGGAGAAGCCATTGATTATGCTCTGCGCATAGAGCCCAGAATAGCTTTCCCAGTCCATGATCATTTCCGGTACGGATGATCACATCTCGCTCCATCAAAAATTCTTCCAGAAAATGGCATAGAATTTATCCCAATGGTAGAGGGGGATTCTCATGAGTTTTAGTTTTTACTTTCTCTCAAAAATTCATATCCTCCAACTGATTAAACGAACTAAACAAATAAAACCTATTAAACCTTGTTCCTATGCGTTGCCCCAAATGTAAAAACCTCGAAACCCGTGTTATAGACTCCCGTCTCTCAGAAGATGGCCTTTCTATTCGTCGTCGCCGTGAGTGTGAGTCTTGTCAGGCTCGATTTACGACATTTGAGAGGATGGAATTCGTGAGCTTCTTCGTATCAAAAACAGGAGGAAAAAAAGAACTCTACAATCGCTCAAAACTCGAAACGAGTATCCTCAAGGCCTGCAACAAGCGAAATATTCCGCCAGAGAAAATAGAATCGATGCTGAATACGCTCGAGATAGAATGGGCAGAAAATAAAACTGGCGTGACATCAAAACGAATTGGAAAGGATGTCCTCCATAAGCTCAAGGATATCGATGAAGTAGCGTGCTTGCGATTTGCCTCAGTATATAATCATTTTGAGAGTCATAGTGATTTCGTGAAGTTTATTCTCGAAGAATTCGAAGAATGATCACCGTCATAGACATGAACCAGATTCGTCCAGTCAAACCTCTGATATCAGAGGTTCTTTTTGCGAGGATGCAGGAAACTCTTGTACGATGAGAAAAAATCCTCCTCTCTCTGAATCGTCGCGGTGCTATGAGCACGCTTGTCTGTCGTGATTGTGGCTGGGCTGCCAGGTGTCCCTCGTGTGACCTCATGATGCGCGTTCATCTGCATCCAGAGAATTGTCTCCTGTGTCATTTTTGTGAAGCGAAGTCTACGATTCCTGACCGATGTCCGAAGTGTAGCTCCTACCATCTCGTCCAGAGTGGTGCGCGAGTCCAGGCTATTGATGTGAGTGTGCGGGAGCTCCTCCCGCAGGCACGGATTCTCCTGATTGAAGATCTAAACAAAGTCACCCCAAAGATTCTCTCAGAACACGACATATTTATCGGTACTCAAAAGATTTCCTCTCTCCCCATCGAAAACCTCGGTCTCACAGCTTTTCTGCTCGTAGAATCAGATCTCGCTGTTCCAGACTATGATATCGAGGAGAGTGTGTATCATCAGATTCGTCATTTTTTCTCCCGCTCTCGTGAGATAGTTCTTCAGACTCGCTCTCCGAAACTCCCGATTATAGGGGATGTGATGAATGGTAATTTCCGGTCATTTTTCCAACGAACTATTTCAGAGCGGAAACAATTCCACCTCCCACCATTGAGCGAGATGGCTACTATATACATCAGCGATACGACAGAAAATCTCGTAAAACAGAGGATAGCGAGTACCGCGTCATCCATGATAGAAGCAGCGAAAAACACACCAGACGCTACCGTGATATACGATCATCTCCTCGTAGAGAAGAGGGCAGGAAAGTACCGACAAAAAATACTGGTACGCTGTCCAGATGTGCTCTCATTCTTGGAGCCCTTTCGGACACAGCTCGTACGCGGTCGAGGGATAGAGGTTGAGTGGCTCTAAAATATTTGACTTAAAAATATTTCATTTACAATAATTAAATGAAATGACTTTGAGAAGATTCAGAATTAGAATTTCCTAGATTCTAACATGAAACGCAACTAGTCTGGAAACATTCATCAAAAAGGGTACGATAGAAATGCACAACAATGCTTCTCTAATTCGTACCCTTTTGTATTCTATGGCACACTTAACCG
>JBFZBA010000039.1:0-3521 GCA_041308705.1 Candidatus Altimarinota bacterium | reverse complement strand
TTCCTGGATTGAGTTATTGCCAAATATTCCTAATCGTATGAAATTGATCCACCTCAATGTCGAATCGTTTAAATACTTTGATACTTTGGTGGATTTTTTAGAAGTAGAAAAACCTGATATTCTCTCTCTCGTAGAAGCAACTGATGGGGCCTTCTTCGGTTCACAAGGAGGTGAGCAGAGAGAATATATCACTGAATTATCAGAGAAATTTGGTTGGGAAGCTATTTTTCATCCGACTATTTATCGTGACATGGGTGGACATATGATTGCATTATGAGCCGCTGTTTTGAGCCATTTTCCTATTGAAGTAGAGAACCAGCTATACTTTGGTGAACAAGTGCCAACTATTGTTCCAAACGACAGTATATCATTTTCCGATAAACCAAAGTACGAACGATATCCTCATGCTTGGAAATGGTCGTTTCCTTTTCTTGTTACACAAATACAAACAAAAGAATGACCCATCAGAATTCTGACCGTTCATTTTCATGTTTCCTATGAGTGCCTTGAGACACTTCAGATATGGCAGGATGCCGAGAGAGTTGTTGACTATCTCAATGCACACGAAGATAATATTCCGACGATTTTGACAGGGGATTTGAATATCCGAAATGAAAGCATGGCAGTAAAAATTATTAGAGAAAAATTGACACAACACTCACAAAACTTCACGAATACTCTGTGCCGTTCTATCCATCCCATATTTTCTGATAAACCCTGACATTTGTGATTGTGAATAGATCATATTTTTACAAAGGATATTGAAGTTTCTTCCTGTGAGGTGAGGGAAGTGGAAGTGTCTGATCATTTACCGCTTGTGCTGGATTTTTCTCTTTAATTTCTATAATCTCGACATGATTAATTACATACTACATATAAATGGTCGAGGAGGCAGCGGGAAAACCACTCTCGTAAATGTTTTGAATGAAAAGCTCTGACTCTCAAAAACAGCAAATTATACTACTCGTAAGCCTCGTTATGAAGGAGAGCAGTGATATCATTTTGTTGATGAGGGTACTTTCGTAGAGAATTTCAAACAGAGCACAATAATTGAATGTTATTATAAGGATTCGAGTCGAGCACTCTATGGCACTGCTGCTCCAACTCAGACGGGTATTTACCAATCTGAAGTAGTGGGATTGGTAGCACTTCGCAAATGGTGTTTTGAACATAAAGTGCCATTTTTAAGTATTTATCTCGATGTGGCGAATGAGACGCTTCTTGAGCGACTCCAGAACCGATCTGACACAAATGAAACACCAGAAGAAAGACTTCAAGAAGATGAATATTATGAAATATTCAAGAAGTGGTCTGATGTTATATATGATTACAATAACAAAACTGTTGAGCAAGGCACAGATGATATAATTGCCATGATGACAGAGGCGAAGCTTATCTAAATCTCGGAAACTTCATGTGCGGATTTTTGTGTCTGTACCATGCGTAGAGTCATCATGCTACAGCTCCTGCAAAGTGCCCCATAAAACTCACTGTAGCGCCAAATCCGAGTACGAGATTTATGACTATGAGGAGCAGTGCTCACTTGAGATCTTCGTGCTTCTTGTGCTTGTAAAAATCATAGGCATAGACGGCGAGGAGTGACATGGCAAAACCACTTCCGCCAATAGTCGGATTCTCGGAAAACTGATAGAGGAATATGCCAACAAAAACTGTCGTCCAGATCCAGAGTCACCAGGTCCATTCTTTACCATGAGTGTACTCTATCATCCTCCCTATAAAGAGGAAAAATATGACATTGCTCAGGAGATGCCAGAATCCACCATGAAGGAAGCTGTAGAGTATGAGTTCTCCGAGGAATCCGAAGAAGCCAACAGGATAGTTATAGATGCCACCATAGATGATAATCTCTGGGTAGATCATGTAGAGTAGCGCTCCAATAACCGAGAGAATAGATACTGTCGTTATTGGACTTTTCCAGTCGATATTCTGCCAGTCGGGCATTTGGAGGTTGAATTGTTTCATAGGATGATTATAGAGTTTTTTTGTGGAGTGGAAGTCCTCTACTATTTTCTTCTATACCAAACGAGGTCATATCCTTCTTTTTTTTCTCGAGAATTCTCAGTATAGAATTCCTCGAAAGTAGGGAAGTAGGTATCACCCTCGTAGTCTCCGTGAATTTCCGAGAGCCGAATTTCCGAGAGTGGATTATCGAGAAAGAGCTGGTATATTTCTGAGCCTCAGAGCACGAGGAGGTCTTCATCTTCAGCTAAATGTTTCTGAATTTCCTCGACAGAAGTATAGATTTCTATTTCACCTTTTTCTCAACCATCTACGACCCATTTACCATCTTTTTCAATTGTTGGAAATTCGCCAATTTTCACAGCAGATGGATCGCGAGTGAGCATGACATTTCTTCTTTTTGGAAGTATTCGTCCCAGACCTTCATAGGTTTTACGACCCATAAGTATTGTTTTTCCCTGTGTAAAAGCCCGGAAGTCAGCCATTTCCTCCGGTAAATCCCAGGGAAGACCATTATTTTTTCCGATTACACGATTTTTTGCCATTGCAGCAACGAGGATAAATTTCATAGTCTAGACGGCAATAGGAGCTTTAATTGCTGGACATGGATCGTAGTCCATAATCTCGAAGTCTTCGAATTTGAAGTCAAAGAGATTTGAGACTTCTGGATTGAGTTTGAGTTTTGGGAGAGATTTTGGTTCGCGTGAGAGCTGTTCAGTTACTTGATCGAAGTGGTTGAGATAGATGTGTGCATCGCCCATTGTATGGATAAATTCTCATACTTTCAGTCAAGAAACCTGGGCAATCATATGAGTTAACAGAGCATACGAAGCGAGATTGAATGGTACTCCGAGAAAGATGTCGGCACTTCGTTGATAGAGCTGGCAAGAGAGTTTTCCATTCATGACATGAAACTGAAACAATGAATGGCAAGAGGGCGGTGCATGGTGATGACTATGTATGAGTCATTGGATTTCACCGACATTCCAGCCGCTCACCATAATGCGCCGGGAAGTTGGATCCTTTTTGAGCATATCGAGCACGATTTGTATCTGATTGATTTCTGTTCCATCTTTTGTTTCCCATCAGGTCCATTGTTTTCCATAGACTGGGCCGAGATCTCACCATTTTTTTGCAAATTCTTCGTCTTCTACTATGCGGTTTACGAATTCTACCATATGAGTGTTCCATTCGTCGGAATAGCGGGGGTATTTCTCGAGCAGATTATTCTCTTCCAGATAGATTTGATAGCACCACTCATTCCAGATTTTTACCCCATTTTGTGCCAGATAGCGGATATTTGTATCACCCATGAGGAACCACAATAATTCGTAGATAATGCCTTTTATGAAAACTTTCTTTGTGGTCAGAAGAGGAAATCACTCATTCAGGTCAACACGATATTGGTAGCCAAAAACACTTCGGGTACCGACACCGGTTCGTTCTTTGCGGTCAGTACCGTTTTCCATGACATGTTTCAGGAGATCGAGATATTGTTTCATAGTTTATTTGAGAAGTATTTGAGCTATTGTATCAAAAAT
>JBFZBA010000038.1:0-3158 GCA_041308705.1 Candidatus Altimarinota bacterium | reverse complement strand
TTCTGTTACCATTTTTTTCCCAAATCATCGATGCTGAATAGCAGTTTCGTCTTCATCACCTATTCCGACCTGTTCGCCAAATGTATGTATCTCTCGGATGATAGCAGCTCACTCCAGGACAGGGAGGAAGTGCGGTTCTCCTGAATAATATTGTGAAGGGATTCTCAGTCGTAAGAGGGAGTAGAGGGTTGCGTCGTCAGGGGCATCTGCTGGTGATACGGTGAATCATGGTTGTTGTTTTTTTGTTTGTCACTTTTCCTCAAACGAGATGAGATAATCGTGTCATTTTGATGCCTCGTAATCTCGGACTATGAGTCGCAGGTTATCGATATCAAAGACTTTTCCTTTTACTTCTCTGGAAGCAGTATCCACGACTTTCCCTCCACGACTGGCGAGGAGCTCTTCTGCTATCTGTCTGAGGTTTGCGAGGTGTGATCCATGGAGAATCTGGTGAGCGGGTATGTCACGGTAGACGCGATTGAGTCGGATATAGGGCGGTACTATCTCCAGTAAATCAGCCATCAATGCTATAAGCGTCTCATCGTCGTACGCCTGAAATCCTCATTTTTTCCATATCTGTGTGAGCTCACTTTTATCAGTCACCATCATTGGGTAAATCTTCAGCTCATCGGGACGATAGTCAGAGTTTTCAAATACCTCTCGGAGAGCTTTCCTGTCGAGCTCTGGAGTAGATCCCAGCAGATTGGGCATCATATGGGCACACACCTTGAATCCTGCATCCTTGAGCATCATGGTCGCATGGATGGATTCGGCATTGCCGTGTCAGCGTTTATTGCGCTCGTTTATCTCATCTATGGTCGTCTGATATCCTATCTCTACACGAGTCACATCGTAGCTCCGGAGACGCTTTATCTCCTCAATGGTTATCCAGTCAGGACGAGTCTCTATCTGGATACCCACGACACGAGATTTGGCTCGCATATTCCTCTCTTTTGCTTCTTCGAGGGTCTTGCTTTCTCTCATCTCAAATCCCTTTTTTATTTTAAATTCAGCGAATTTATCAGTTCAGGTCGAGGTTCCTTCGATAAAAGGCTCGAGCTCAGCGTAGGTCGTATGAGCATCATAAATAGCCTTGATAAACATTTCTTGGTACAGTTCTGGGTAGACTGACCATGTCCCACCAATAATACGGACATCGCATTTATCAATACAGTGCCCTGTGATTCTGAGACCACGGAGACGATTGTGGACTTGTTTTACTGGGTCAAATTCGTTCATCTCAGCCCGCATGACCGCCGGTTCATCAGGGATATAACTCCGGGGAAGTCAGACAAATGTCGGACAATAGATACATTTCCCAGGACAGCCCCAAAACTTGGTCAGGAGGGATATCACCGCTATACCGGATTGATTACGGATACCTCGCTTGCGAAATATCCTCTCTACTCGTGCTGAAGGCGTGATACGGGCGTCGGAGACCATCTCGTGGTATCGCTCTATGAAGGCAATATTGGGTATTGGTTTGATGGTTTTGTGCACAGAATATATCTCATTGCAGAGTTTCTGAAAATCCTGCTTATTTCAAATATTCTCGTCTTTTATGACTGCGAGAATGATTTCATCAATTATGTCGGTTGAGTGCTTGTCCAGAAATGAGTATTAAAAAGCCTCCATAGTGTATGGAGGCATAGAGTTATGTCGAGAAAAACTATGCAGCTTTCTGTGATTTTGCAGCACGAGCATTGAATCGGTCGATTGCACCAGTACGGAGAACTCGTTTTTCACCAGTATAAAACGGATGAGAAGCTGACGATACTTCGATATAGATGAGAGGGTATGTCTGACCATCGACATCGATAGTTTCTTTGGCACCGAGTGTAGAACCGGTGATGAGTGTGTAGCCTGTAGAGAACTCTTTGAAGCAGACTTGACGGTACTCAGGGTGGATATCTTTTTTCATAAAATTGAGGAAAGTTATGAGGGGATTATAAAAGATATCAGAGAAATGCAAGATTATTTCTAAAATTATGCGAACCTTAAAGTGTTTTTAGTAATTCTTTTGCTTCGTTAGCTATTTTTGTATCTTTGTCTGTTCCGTTTACACATCTTCTAGCACCTTCCCAATCCTGTTTTTTATCATTTATATATGTCCCCAGTTTTTTCCCTGTAAAATTTCCATGAATCATCCCGTGAACAACAATATAAGCAGCTATCTTTGGCTCTTTTACTAATTCTGGATTTATTAGTATGCTCTGGTCTTTTTCTATTAGTCAGACTTTTTTGAGTAATGCATCATACTTTGTATAATTCAATCTGCCTGTCAGCTGTCCATAGCCTCCTCATTTATAAAGTGGTCCATCACCAGGTTCTGTATTTCATAAATCAGATCTTCAATTATACGCTTCTCAACTGGCGTATTCTTCCATAGTTTTAAGATAATCTGTCTCGTGCTGTGCTGTTGCCAGAATATAGGCTTTTTGTGCTTTATTCTTGACTCCCTGTGCATCACATTCTGCAAGAATTAAAGCAAAATGTTCTGTTCTAGTGAGTCATGCTGTTAGTTTTTTTTCGCTTTCTTTCAATTCAATGAGATTCCCGAAATTTATCTCATCCCCTACTTCTATCACCGAATCTTCAGTTAAGTTATTTAATGCCAGAAGCGCTTCTAGGTCTACTTTAAAATGCTTTGCTATTTGACTCATAGTGTCTCATTTTTTTACAATATAAGTTTTTGGTGATTTTTCCACTTCAGGTTGAGTTTTAGGTTCTCTCATTTTTGCTGTTTCTTCTGTTGACTCATCTGTTTCCAGATCTACCACTTCATATTTCGGGGTTGGCTGATCAGCTGGATCAGTTGCTACAGGGAGTACTTTTCCCCGCGTGCTATCCATGATTTCTCTGAATTTATCGCTTGTCGTTGCCAACCCTACACCGGCAGCTAATCATACTGGCAATAACATATTTCTCACTATCCTTTTTACATTAGTGACGACTTTTCCTGCAGGGGCTACAGTGTTTACTATGACTTCTTCGAGTATATAAGCGGGATAGTCGCGACTGCTTTTTCCTGGTTGAATTGGAGAAAACCAAAATGTTGTTATACCTTTTTTATTAGTTTTTTTGTTGAGAGTAAATACTTGATTCTTGTATTGCTTGTTTGACCATAGAATATTTGTGGGGACTGTTCGCTCTTCTTC
>JBFZBA010000037.1:0-7404 GCA_041308705.1 Candidatus Altimarinota bacterium | reverse complement strand
CTTTTTGATGAATGTTTCCAGACTAGTTGCGTTTCATGTTAGAATCTAGGCACTGGGGCTATAGATTGTATACTTAATCAAAAAATTTGACAATAAATATATATAAATTATAATAACTATACGGTTAAACTATAAATTATATGAACGAAACATTATCCCTCTCTAATGAGGAGGCTCGAGCCTTGATACAGATTCCTGTAGACGAAGTCGTCTCCTGAAGGGATATTCCTGATATTAGCGATTCCCTACAGGATGCAATATCTCGCGTAAGATACGCTTTTAGAGAAACAACAGACAAATGGGATTTTTCTCGTTTTGTGGAGACTCATGGTATCCATGTCAATCTTCCTGTTTCAGTACATTTAGAAAAATGGCTCCATTCTTTTCCGCGAAAACAAGTGGCGCAAGAACAAAAAACAAAAATACATTGGGAACCAAAAACTGATGTAATAGAAATTACATGAGTGACTCTGGGTGAAACAATTCCATGATTTGATCATTTCGGGATACTTACAGGTAGTAGTCTAGAATTGAGGTATAGTGAGAATGAATACTGAGTTGCTTCTCCTCTCGCTCGGTACTGTCTTTTTCTTAAATTCAACAATAGCAGCCGTTCGGACTGTCCTCTGCAAAAAGGAAGAATGTTTTTTCATGAAGAAATACCATCAGACTACATTGCTGGTTCCATTCGTTTTTGACGTTTCTTAAGAAGAGAATCCAAAACATTCCATCAACAATGTCGTAAAGAATTTACGACTGAAGAATCAGCAATATGTCTCTACTCTATAGGTACTACTGGATGGCAAGAAGATATCAGATATATTCTAGAGCAAAAAGTACTTCCCCTTTGGAGTGCTCATGGAAGTACACCCGTACGTGATGGTGGTCAAAAACAAAATAATTAATGCTCAATAAGGACATACTGGTGGTCAAATCTGTCCACCATCTCCTTCCAGAGTTTCCAGGATTTTTGGAGTTCTTTTTGGATACTGAGACACTCGATTTTTTTGAGACGGGCGTGTGCTTCTGATTTTTTATCCGCGAGTAATTCACGATAGATATGAAGCTGACGGTGGAGTTCGTCGACTTTTTGCTCAAAATCATGAGCGAGGCTTTCAAATGTAGACTGTATTTTCTGACGAGCATGAATATCTGGAAGTTTTTCTCTCAAAGTCTCCACAACCATTTTGAGGTCTCTTTGGATGAGATTGGCACGAACTATGAGTCCATCTTTTGAGCGGAGATTTTTCGCCAGATGAAGCTTTTCGAGGGTCCAGATGAGCCATTTTGTCGGATCAAAATGATACCACGATATACCGTTTCTGTAGTCGTTTGGAAAGGCGTGATGATAGTTGTGATAGCCCTCTCAGAAGGTTAGAAAAGCGAGGATGAAATTATCAACGGCTGTGAGCTCTTTTGCATAGGTTTTTGAACCCCAGGTATGCGCCAGAGAATTGATGAAAAACATCGAATGATGAAAGACAAACATCCATGCGAGGAAACAGAAATAAAAACTCGAGAACCAGTTGGTCGCCATTGCCATGGTGAAGACGATAATGAGGTTCAAGTTCAGTGCTATAAATCGGTAATGATGGTGCTGAAATCGTACACATTTACTCGCCCAGAGGTCCGGAATTTTGGTCGGATCCATAGATGGGCGCTTGAGGAGGAACCATCCCATATGAGCATAAAAGAATCATTTTTTGATACTGTAGGGGTCTTCATCGGTGTCAGTTTTTGCATGATGAATACGATGATCATAGGACCAGGTCGCGGCAGAGCCAGCAAATCCGAGACATCAGAGCAAGAGATAGAAAATTTCGATAATTGGATGTGCCTGATAAGTCTTGTGAGCGAAGAATCTGTGATACCCCGCCGTGATACCGAGACCAGCGAGGATATAGAGACAAATACCAACTAAAAGTGCTCCGAGACTGAATGAACCAGAGAGAAAATAAAATGGCGTCAAAATAATGAGTAATCCATGATACACAGACATAAAGAGGACACTTCCCCAATCGAGATTTTTATGAGTATTCATGGAGTAATTATACACTCTCAAATCCCCAGTTCAAACGAGAAAGCTTGATTATGGTCTACAATTTGCAAAAAGTGTCTTCGAATGACTAGTCATCTATGAGCACATCTGAAAAATCATCCTTTCCCCCGTCTTTCAAGTATTCATGAATCGCATTTCGTGTGGCAAGGAGAGCGAGGACCTGGGCTCGATGTCGGCGCGGAGAGACGGTGATAGCTGTATCGCGAATAATGGTCTCCTGATTCCAGGAAAAGAGTGTTTCAAAATCCACCCCCTGAACGATATCTCAGAAAAGTCCTGAGCACGCGATAGTAATCATAGATGCCTGGCCCGTAAAAGACCACTGTTTGATATGAGTTCAGTCTATTTTAAGGAAAACCTCTATATCATCACCACAAACACGATTATGTTCCTGGTAACGGATGCTCGGTGAAGTCAATTCCCCCATGTGTTGAGGGTTGGTTCCATAAAAATGTATCGTTTCTGACTGCATCTATAAATTATGTTATTAAAACAATAAGTGTCAATACTTTCTCCTCCTACATTATATGGTCAATTGATTGATAACAAAAGAAAGATAGGGTAATCTAGTGACATGACAGAGACCCAATTCACACCAGATAAAGGCGATGCAGATGTCGCTGCATATGAGAATACTGACCTATCTCAGCTCAATGCAGACGATACAGTAGCTCCTACAGAAAAAAAACTCGAGAATACCCTTATTCGTGTGGTATTTTTTGGTCGTATAGCGGCCTATGTGGGTATTGGTCTCCTCCTCCTCACCAGTCTCTATGGCTGGACCAGAAACCAGAAACAGGATAGCTGGCTCATGAGTCTCGAATTCAATACTGCTGGTAGCCCTCTCTGTACATGGATGAACCATGGATACGACGCTGAACTCAGAAATGATACAGTTTTCCGAGATTATCTCATCGCAAAGGGTAAACAATCACTCCTCGATATATCTGACCGTGGACACTGTGTCGCTATAGATACGATAGCCGAGTGGCTCGGACTACAAAAGACATTTGCCTCTGAAGAGCTCGCTCGAGCGTATGAATCTATCATCCCAAAGAAATTCCTCGGCACGACTATCACGACCTCTCCAGAACTCGATGTCATCGCAAAAAACTCTCCAGAACACCGCATGCATCACGATATCATCATACAGCTCATCTCCGATACTTCCGTGAAGCTCAATGACTCGACCTCGCGCATCATCTGTCACGAGCTCCGATTTTCTGAGCTCTCAGCAGATGCCTACTGTGAAGTCACAACGAGGGCTCCAGTACAGCCTCGTGCAAAAGCTCTCGCATTTATGAAAGAACTCGGTGTGAGCCAATCTGTACTGGTCACATATCCAAGCGCCCTCGACATGAGTATCGATGAAAAAACGAATCTCCTCACAACAAGATTTACCGTAAAGATGACCTACATACCATCTCGCTACGAAGCAAACACTATTCAGAAACTCACCTATGACAAACGCTAATCCTCTCATTACACACCGAAACAACGCTATCATGTGGTTGGGCATCACTGTGCTCTGTTTGATAGGTACATGGTGGGTTCATGGGTTTTTTGGCAGTGCAGGATCTCAGACGCTCCAGAAGGTCGAAACACTCAAGCATACACTCACGCTCCTCTGAGATGAGGGTGTCGTCTCAGAGAAAAACTGGGAAGAACTCTCTGCTGAAGAAAAGAAAAACGAGCGATGGTCTACCATGACGCGACTCGTGCCTACTCTTCAAAAGCTCGTGGGCGCTGGTACTCCGACAGCGGGTAAAAATATCAACACCATGAAAATCATCAGTCAAAAAGTCGGCGATGGAACCTATATCAACTGGCTCGAGAAATCATGGACCGGTGAAGCGGCTACAGAGCTCACACAGACCCAGGCAGATATTGCTGAGATCATCCCTGTCTTTGCTGGTATCTCTGAGGTAACCAGTACAGAGAGTATCGGTGGTAAAATCACACTCAAGTCTCTCGTAGAATATATACAGAGTAATATCGTAGATCAGTACAATCTCTGAAATGTCCTCGGTCAAATCGGTATTGATACCGTGAAATTTCTCCCAGAATCAGGTGATATCGGTATCTATGAAGTTCCCCTTCAATTTGAAAAAGTACCAAATAGTAATGTCGTCAACCTGCTCCAATTCATCGGAAAGACTGGTGGTGTCCGTGTGACAGAAACTGGTAAAAATATCACTATAGAACATCTCCTCTCTCGACCTATCAAAAACACACTCACCAATGAATCATCTCTGAAAAATCTCCTCATCACCATCAAAGATATGAGTATTACTCCATCTCGCGTAGAGTGACGAACAGGAGAAGCCCCAGTCAGTACACGAGCTCGTGACAATTGGGATGTACGGATGACTCTCAGATTCTACATCCGCGGAGCAAGTCGTGATCATATAGCGACACTCGATACTACCATCATGACATTGCTTGATAAAAACGGGCGTGCTGGATCTCTCATCACCAAATGAAATGACCTCCTCAAAATCTGTAATAGCTGTCCTGAAGCTGCTCAGGTAAAAGATATCATCATACTTCTCAGCAACGCTCGTGCAGCCTACGACAGCATACTGGTACAGGAAAAAAATCCGAAAAATAGTTTTTCTCCAATCGAAATTCTCGAACACAGAACAGGACTCATGACAACCATAGAAACTCTCCAAAAGAAGCTCAACGCCCTTAGCTCGATTATCGCCCCAAACAAATAATATGTCTAATCTCGAAACATTAAAGCAGGCAATATTCACGGGTGAAGATCCGGCAAAGATTTGTGATCTCATGATCGTCGTGGCGATAGAGGCGAAGACATCGGATATCCATCTCGAACCACTCAATGATAAAGTACGACTCCGTTATCGTATCGATGGTGTCCTCAGTGAAGTACTCGAATATCCGAGCACCAATCATCCACAGATAGTCGCACGCTACAAGATCCTGGGTAATCTCAAGATGGACGAAACACGAAAACCTCAGGATGGTCGTATCTCTCATGAAGTTGGTGATAAAGCGTTTGATCTGCGTCTCTCAACTCTCCCAACAGTACATGGGGAAAAGATCGTAATGCGTATCGTCGATAAGACAAAGAAAATCCCTGATCTCGACACACTCGGTCTCGAAGGACAAAATGCAGCTATTATCAACAAGGCTATCGAACAACCAAATGGTATCATCCTCAACTCGGGTCCGACTGGTTCGGGTAAATCAACGACACTGTATGCTATCATGAAGAAGCTCAATCAGCCAAAGGTAAATATCATGACATTTGAAGATCCGGTGGAAATCGTCCTCGATGGTCTCAATCAGAGTCAGGTCTTCCCTGATATCGGCTATACCTTTGCCACTGGTCTCCGTACTGCTCTCCGTCAGGATCCGGACATCATGATGGTGGGGGAAATCCGAGACCAGGAAACCGCGGATATCGCTATCGAGGCATCGCTCACAGGTCACCTCGTCCTCTCCACTATCCATACCAATTCCGCAGCAGAGACACTCACTCGTCTCATCAATCTCGGGATTAAAACATTCTTGCTCCCTGCTACTATCAATGCCATCATCGCTCAGCGACTCGTCCGTAGAATCAATAAAGATAAGGCAAAAAGAATCGGATTTTCAGAACTCGATATCAATCTCCAGCAACGAGTCAAAAATGTCATCGCGACAACACCTCAGCCAGAAATCAAGGCTCGTCTCACAGAAGAAATCATGCAAAATCCTGGCTTCCTCGTCCCTGATATGACGAAGGTCAGTAATCCAGACCAGGCCTACGAAGGACGAATCGCTCTCTACGAAGTCATGGAAATCACTGGAGGTATCAAGGATATGATTATGAAGGAAGCTTCTGCGAGAGATATATTCAATGCTGCAGTTCGTGATGGTATGATATCCCTCGAACAAGACGGTATCATCCGTGCGCTCCAGGGAGTCACAACACTCGAAGAGGTCTATGGTGCTGTCCGTCAAGAAGTATAATCCCTCTCGCCATGACCAACAACTCCATCATCATCCTCTCAGAAAAATTTGAAACCCCCAAGAATCTCAAACAAAAATCATGGTGGGAAGCAATCAATGATGTTTTGGTGACGAATCAAAAGGTAAAGCTCAAAGATAAGGTCACTTTTTATCGACTCCTCGCGACGATGGTCAATGCTGGACTCACAGTCCTCCAGGCTATCAAAGTCCTCCATGCTGAACAAAAAAGTCCCGTCATGAAAAAAGTCCAAGAATCAATGATCAGGGACATACAGTCTGGTCATAGTCTCTCTGCGACTCTGAGACTCTTTCCGAAGAGTTTTTCTGATTCTGAGGTTGCTATGGTCGAGTCAGGTGAGAAAACTGGTAAGCTCAATGATGCCCTCCTCCAACTCGCAACACAGATAGAGAAGCTCGCTTCCCTCTCAAAGAAGCTCATCGGTGCGCTCATCTACCCTGCTCTCATCGTCGTCGTCATGATCGGTGTCATATTTGTCCTCATGTGGCAGGTTGTGCCGAAACTCATCGGTATTTTCTCAGATTTCTGAGGGCTTCCACCAGCGACACAGATGCTCGTGAATGTGAGTGAATTTATACAGAGCTATTGGTATCTCTTTTTCATCATTCCGTTCGTATTCACCTCCTCTCTGACTGCTTGGAGAAAGACAGAACACGGTCTCTACATCACTGATAAAATCCTCCTAAAAATTCCAGGAGTCGGCGCTCTCTTACAAAAGATTATTATTTCTCGTTTTGCGCGACTCCTCTCGAGTCTCATGGGAAGTGGCGTCTCTATCGTCGAAGCTCTCCGAATCATCTCAGGTGCCCTCGGTAATGAAGTCTACCGGCAGAGAGTCCTCCTCCTCCGTGATGATGTGACTCGTGGTGTGACCATGGGTGTATCGCTCGAGGATGATCCTCTCTTCCCAGATATGGTGACGCAGATGATTCGAGTCGGTGAAGAAACAGCAAAAATAGACACTATCATCATCAAGGTAGCAGATTTCTACGATGAAGAGGTTGATGGTGCTGTAAGTGCTATTAATAAAATTATTGAACCGATTATTATCGTGACGATGGCTGTCGTCGTGGGCTTTATCGCCTACGCTATCATGACGCCTATCATGCAGCTCTCTGATGTGATTAGTCAGCAATAAGCTTTTTCTGTTTTCGAATTTTTGCTAGTTGTTTTCGGTGATCTGCGAGACTGACACTGAGTGGCCAGACATACTGGATTCGGATTTTGTGTTGTATGAGGAGGTCAATGTAGTCATCCATGAATTCTTCGTCTATTTGCTCTTTTGACTCTATATTTTTGTCTTTTTTAAGTGAGTGAAGAATCTCAAATGCAGAAGTTTTTTTAT
>JBFZBA010000036.1:0-21857 GCA_041308705.1 Candidatus Altimarinota bacterium | reverse complement strand
TCACCGCTGTCCGTGGTAATGGTGAAGCAACGATCACCTTTACGCCTCCAGTGAACAATGGTGGATCAACCATTACACAATACACTGTCACCTCTAGTGGTGGTCAAACAGCAACAGGAGGTTCTTCACCAATCACCATAACTGGTCTCACGAACGGAACAACATATACTTTCACAGTGACAGCGACAAATGCGAATGGAACAGGTTCTTCATCACCAACCAGTAACTCAATCACTCCAGCCACAACACCAGGTGCTCCAACGAGTGTCACCGCTGTCCGTGGTAATGGTGAAGCAACGATCACCTTTACTCCTCCAGTGAACAATGGTGGATCAACCATTACACAATACACTGTCACCTCTAGTGGTGGTCAAACAGCCACCGGTAATGCTTTACCAATTATCATAACTGGTCTTACCAATGGTACGAGCTATACCTTCACTATTACCGCTACCAATGAGGTTGGAACGAGTACTGAGTCAGATCCAAGTAACACAGTCACCCCAGCCTCAGCTCCAAATGCTCCAACTGGTGTTATAGCTGTGCGATGAAATGCCTCTGGTGAAATCAATCTCTCCTGGGTAGCTCCCGCTATCAATAGCGGTTCTGCTATTACTGATTATATCATCGAATACAGACCAGCCAGTGGATCATGGACAACATTTGCTGACGGAAATTCTACCGATCTTTCAGCTATTGTCACTGGTCTCACCAATGGTACGAGCTATATTTTCCGCATCACAGCACATAATGATTTTGGAAATGGTACTGTCTCTAGTATCAGTAATGCTGCAACCCCAGCTACAACTCCAGATGCTCCAGCTATCACAAGTGTCATAGTTGGTAACGGACAGGCAACTGTTTATTTCACCATCAATGGGGATACAGGTGGTTCAAATGTTACTCTCTATACCGTTACTTCTAATTTGTGACAGTTTGCGATGGGTACAGGTTCATGAATCGTAGTTACTGGTCTAACCAACGGAACACAATACACCTTTACAGTAACAGCAACGAATGCTGTTGGTACAAGTATCGCCTCGTCCCCAAGTGATTATTATACTCCAGTTTCTCAACCGGATGCGCCCACAACTGTTAGGGCATTACCAGGTAACAGACAAGCAACCATTATTTTTAATACTCCATTTGACGGAGGTTCCGCTATCACTCTCTATACTGTTACATCCAGCGGAGGACAAGTAGCCACCGGTATGGGTTCTTGAATCGTAGTGACTGGTCTTACAAATGGTGCTAGTTACACATTTACTGTCTCTGCTACCAATGCTCTGGGTACAAGTATTGTTTCATCAGTAAGCAATATCACAACCCCAGCAACAACTCCAGATGCTCCAACTATTAACAGCGTTACGCGATGAGATCAGTCAGCAACTATTTCGTTTACGCCTCCAGTCAACAACGGTGGTTTTCCAATAATTTATTACACTGTCACATCAAGTGGAGGACAATCTATGACTGCAGCCGCTGGTGCATCAAGTATTACTGTCACTGGTCTTGAAAATGGTACGAGTTATACTTTCACTATTACTGCTACCAATGCTGTCGGTACTGGGACTGCCTCAATAAACAGTACCCCTATCACCCCTGCTTCAATTCCAAATGCTCCAACCAGTGTTCTTGCCACAAGAGGCAATGGACAAGCAACGATTTCGTTTGATGCCCCATTTAACGGAGGTTCTGCTATTACCTACTATACTGTGACATCCACCGGAGGACAAACAGCGACTGGTACCGCTTCTGGCATCGTCGTTACTGGTCTCACCAATGGTGTCAGCTATACCTTCACTGTTACAGCTACTAATGCTCTAGGTACAAGTCCTGTGTCAAATCCTACTAATGTCATCATCCCTGCGAATACTCCAGATGCTCCAACCAATATAGTGGCGACATGAGGCAACGGACAAGCAACGATTATATTTACTGCTCCTGGTAACAACGGTGGTTCTGCTATTACCTATTACACTGTCACATCCAGTGGAGGACATACAGCAACAGGATCTACTTCTCCTATTATTATTACTGGTCTCACGAATGGAGTCAGCTATATATTTACAGTAACTTCTACCAACGCTCTTGGAAATAGTATTGCATCAAGCTCAAGTAATGCGGTCACTCCTGCTACTCGACCAGATGCTCCGATTAATGTTATTGCAACGAGAGGCAATACAGTGGCTAATCTATCTTGGATAGCACCTGTGGAAAACAACGGATGATCTTCTGTTACTGATTATATTATCGAATACAAACTCGCGAGTGGAGGAACATGGACAACATTTACTGATTGAGTCTCTACAAATCTTTCAACTATTGTTACTTGACTCATCAATGGTACGAGTTATATCTTCAGAGTTTCGGCAGTAAATGCTCTAGGTACGAGTGATTTATCATCAATTAGTAATGTTATTATCCCTGCCACAACTCCTGATACTCCAACAAATATTGAAGCAATACGATGAAATGGACAAGCAACGATTACCTTTGATATTCCAGCAAGTAATGGAGGGGCTACTATTATACAGTATACTGTCACATCAAGTGGGGGACAATTTGCTACTGGGACTGGTTCAGGAATAATTATTACTAATCTCACGAATGGCATGTCTTATACATTCACAGTGACCGCAACGAATATCGTTGGAACGAGTGCCGTTTCTGGCACCAGCAATGCGGTGATTCCTGCTACTGTCCCCGATTCTCCTACAAATCTTGCAGCTATAATTGATAGTAATATGGTAACACTTTCTTGGATAGTTCCTGTATTCCAAGGTGGTTTCACTGTTACAGATTATCTCGTTGAATATAAACTTACAAGCAGTAGTAGTTGGTCGAGTGTAGTCAGTGTTTCACCTTTCATTGCTATTACAAATATCTTAAACAATAATTCCTATGATTTCCGTGTTTCTGCAAGAAATGTCGTTGGGCAAGGTATTGCCTCTTCACAAATTAGTGCTACACCAGGATCACCCGCACAGGTATTGGTTCAGAACTTTAGTGATCTCACAGCCCCAAACATCTCTACTGCTACACGGATTACGAATGAAGGTACAACCGCTTATGAGTATCAGTATACATGGTGTATCACCGATTCTGAGATAAATGTGTGTGGAGGGGGGAATGATATTTTTAATTCGACAGCTGCTAAGCTCATCCAACCAGGGGAAAATTTCGATACAGTACTGAACTCCACTATTGTCACCGCTGGTAATTACTGGTTCCACTTAGATGTACAATTTGGTTCAGATTCATCACAAGCAATACAGTCATTTACTGCAACGGAATGATCAGTAGTTGCTCCACCTAGTTCAGGAGGTGGAGCAGGTGGTGGCTGAGGAGGTGGAGCAGGTGGTGCGCCATCTTCTCCCTTTGTACCTATTACAGTTGTTATGCCACCCTTATCTGCTGAAGAGGTAATCAAAGAATGAGATCAAGCTATATCTGAAACTACTTGTCCACCCCTATGAGTGGATTCAACTTTCCGAGATTTCAAAGATCATCTTGTCTGCCGTGGCATTATCACAAAAAGAACAACAGAAAAGGAGTATGAATACGGTAGGTACACCCCGAGAAAAGAATTAATATGAGTAGCTATAAATATATCACGCATTGTCCCTCTTGAGACTGAGAAAAAAACTCATCAATTCTCAGATATTGGTAAAAAATGACAATCAGAATGGATATCACCTGCAGTAGATGTGTGAGTAAATATGTGAATTGTTTCCAATAGAAATTCCCTGTTCCGCCCTGACGATAACACAACACGCGCTGAAACATTTGCTGTACTTATGAAATCTGTCTGTATGGACACTTCTAAAAGTCCATATTCTACATGGGAAAGAAGGGTTTATGAAACCGCTAAATATCATGGTATAACTACAAGGAGTTGGGAAGATTTTCAGCCACAAAAACCGATACTGAGACAAGATTTATTTGTTATTATTGCGAGATTGAATAGTTGGGGAAGTGCTTCAGAGAGATGTGTGCCGCAAATAGATACTGAACCTATTGATGTGAAAAAGACTCCAGTTATCGCTCCAGAACCCGTAGCTCCTCCAGAAGTTCCAGCATATTCTCAGAAACCAGGAACATTTGAACTCTCTTACGAAGACGACTACGAGAGAGTCCTCACATATATCGTCAAAAGTTGAGGAACACCAGATGGTGTCCGTCTCAGATATATCTCTACATTCGGGAAACTCCAAAAATCAGAAACACTCTCAATACATAATAGTTTTGATGAGCAAACCCCTGAAAATGTTCGTTTCGCACCATGAGAATTAGTATATGTCCATGTGAAAAAGACTCCAGTTATCCCGAAGCAACCCTATGAAATGTAATTTAAACAATAAAAAACACCCTTTTGAGTGTTTCTAATTCTGTAATGGTGCAACCGATTGGATTCGAACCAATGACCTCTTCCTTCGCAGGGAAGCGTTCTTCCAGCTGAACTACGGCTGCATGTATTTCTCGAACTGTGAGAATCCTGTATCGGATTCGAACCTATGACCGGAGATATGCCCAAAGGCATGTCGAGTAGAGCGAGCGAGGCTCTTACTGACTTCAGCAGGGAAGCGTTCTTCTGTGCTGTACTACGGCTGCATGTCTCCTACATCCATTCAGGAGAATCAATGCCTTTTCTTTTTCTTTCCAGAGCTTCTCGCTTGCGAATCTCCTCTATCCGCTCACTGGCTCATTCGAGCTTTTCTTGGAGCTCTCTGAGTTGTTTTTTTGTGAGAGGTTTTGGACGATGTGCTCCGGGCGTGAGGCTTCCTTCGTACATGGGCTTGGGGATTATAGGGATTATTTTCTCATGGCAAGCCTCATTGTCAAATTTACTTTCCTTGAAATACAGCCCGAAATGTGAGGAGGAGTATCTTTGTATCCAGGAGGAGACTCCAGTTTTCTATATAGAAGAGGTCGAGTTCTATCTCTCGGTCAAATGTGTTTGCATCGCGACCGTACACCTGAGCCATACCCGTGATACCTGGTTTTATGGTGAGGACTTGTCTCTGTTTCTCGGAGTATTGTGAGACTTCGTTCGGGAGATGTGGACGAGGCCCGATGAAGCTCATATCACCACGCAGGACATTGAGTATCTGAGGGATTTCATCTATAGACCAGCGACGAATCCACTTTCCGAATTTCGTTATACGGGGATCGTTTGTGAGCTTAAATAATGGTCCATCTGTTCTCTCATTCGACATCTGGGATTTCATCGATTCTGCATCACGGGTCATAGAGCGGAATTTTATCATCGAGAATTTCCTACCACCTCGTCCAACACGACTACTGATATAAAATGGGAAGCCCGGTGATTCGAGCACTATGATGAAGCTCAAGAGTATCCAAGCAGGCATGAGGAGTAAGAGGAGTATGACACTCAGAGAGACATCAAATGCTCGCTTGACGACTCGTCCCCATGCAGTGATTCAGATAGTACGGATTTCAACCAGGGGTATGCGTCCCATGAAATCAATGTGCGTATTATTCTTCGCGGTCTCATACATGTTGCCTATGTAGCGATAAGTAATTCCATGTATTTGGCAGTATTCAAAGAGTGTTTTCTTCAGCTCATAGGGGAGGTCGTGAGAGAGTATGATGACCTCGTCGATATCAGCATCTTCTATGACCTCCGCATGATTACCAATAGTACCGAGATATTTGAAATGACTCTTCTGACTAAAAGGGGATAGGTACCCAACAATGGTAATATGGTATTGGTGGACGAGTGATTTCTCGAGATGTGGTTCGCTGTGATTCATGATGAGGAGTATTCTCTTCTTCTGAAACCATCTGTGAGTAAATCCGTACATTCGAATCCACCGTATACATATTCTCCCGAGAATGATACCAACCATTGCGAAGAGAAATGCGTATATCAAAATGAGTCGTGGAATCAGAATTGTCTCATAAGGAAATCCATTGGTCAGATAGAGGAGACCAATCATGATAAAGAAGGCGACAAAAACTGACTTAATAATCGTAAATATCTCTTCGATAATTCCTGAGAGCTTCTCGAGTGTATAGAGTTTCTGAAATGAGAAAATCGTTCCTATGATAGCGTAGCTCGCACCAGCTATTCCCAGGAGATAATTCAGATCAAGCGTTCTGTAGGGGAGGCTGATACCAGGAATCAGGTCGGTCGTCACACGGATTTCTCTCGCTATCAAAAATGCCCCTATGACAATCAGGAGATCGAGAGGGATTCGGACCAGTCAGAAAAAAAACTCATGGCGACGCATAAATGGAAGTATAGATGAAATATTTGACTTTTCAAATCCAGATATGGTAGGATAAGAACATATGCAACAAAAAAATACTTTTCTCATGCTCGCCCTCTCGGGCAGCGTCCTCATGATGATGCTCGTGAGCGTCCTCTTTTCTGTGCCGACTCCGTCGGGGCTTCAGGCAAATATTACGCCAAAACAAGTGTTTGCTGAGACTATCAAGCCTACCAAATTTCCTGAGACAGCTTCTGTTCCTGTTTCGTCTCGAAATCCAGAAGAGGTCATCCGTATCATCCAGGAATATGTCGTCGGCAACGATCCTGACTCAGCCAAAAAACTCTATGATGAGCTCTATGCTCTTCAGAAATATAGTAACAATACTATGGGTGGAGAAGTAGAGGGCGAGGCGTAATAGTTATTCTCATTATTTCCACAAAAGCAAGCACTCAATAAAATGCTTGCTTTTTCTTTTGTCTCTCTATACTACCTGCACTTTCCAGGTCATCTGGATTGTTTGTTATGGCGGACGTAGCTCAGCTGGTAGAGCCCTAGTCTGTGAATCTAGTTGTCGCGGGTTCGAGCCCCGTCGTTCGCCCCATATATCTCTCAGTACTTGGTATTATGTACTAAGTATTAAGACCCGCTGCAGATGTGTACCTTGGCACATGTACAGCTTTTATTTCTCAACAAGGAAAGCCCTAGAGAACCGAGTTTCAGGCATGATGGATTTATTGATTTGATTTACAAATCGTAATACCTAATACATGATACCTCATACTCAATTTCTATTTATTTCTAACCCCCTTAGGCTTATGTCAGACTTCCTCAAACTCTTGGCCGCAGAGCCAGTAGTGAAACCCCTCAAAAAGGGTGAAATCGTCAAATGTACGATTGTATTTATCGGAAAAAAACTTTTCCTCGTCGATGTAAATAACCAGTTCACTGGTATCATCTCTGGTGCTGATCTCCTCTCTTCTGTGATGGATGTCCGTACTCTCAAAGTCGGCGATGAAATCGCTGCTATGTACCGTGGTCAGGATCCTGAATCAGGTCTCCTCATCCTCTCTCTCAGGAAGGCCTCTCAGATGACACTCATGAGCAAGCTCCTCGAAAACAAGGACAAAAACCTCACAATGACTGTCGTCCCAACTGAAGCAAACAAAGGTGGTCTCCTCATCGATCTCGATGGTATGAAAGGATTCGTCCCAGTTTCTCAACTCTCTCCTATTCATTATCCACGCGTGGAAAATGCAGACCCAGAGAGAATCCTCGAACATCTCCGTGCGCTCATTGGTAAACCTCTCGAAGTCCGTGTTCTCAATGTCCAGGATGATGGTAAAAAAATCATCTTCTCTGAACGAGCAACAGCTGATCAATCTCGTGAAGCTGCCCTCAAGAATCTCAAAGTCGGTGATCGTGTGGAAGGTGTCATCTCTGGCATCCTCTCATACGGTCTCTTCGTTACCTTTGATGGTCTCGAAGGTCTCGTTCATGTTTCTGAAATCGACTGGGGTCATGTTGCAAATCCTGGTAAATTTGCCAAGATTGGTGACAAGGTCAATGTCGAAATCATCGGTCTCGATCCTGAGAAAATCTCTCTTTCTATCAAGAGACTCAAACAGAATCCTTGGGCAGAACTTGCTTCAGCGTACAAGCTCAATGACATCATCGAAGTCCCAGTTTTGAAAATCTCAAAATTTGGTGTTTTCGTAGAACTCAATGGAGGAATCAACGGTCTCATACATCTCTCAGAAATCTCTCACACTCCTGTGAAAAATATCGAAGAAGTCATCAAAGTCGGTCAGAAAGTGAAAGCAAAAATCATCACTCTCGATATCAACGAGCGTCGTATCGGACTCTCTATGAAAGCTCTCGAAGCTGCACCTGCTGGCGCTGAGAAATCTATTGCTGGCGGTGAAGCTGCAAAAGTAGATAAATCAAAAGAAGCAGATCTCGATGTCGACATGGATGGTGAAGAAAAAAAAGAGAAGAAAGCTGCTGCTAAGAAGACAACAAAAAAAGCTGATAAGGAATAGTTCCTCGTCATTCCAGCCAAGCGAAGCGCGAGGTGGAATCTAGCTTTAAAAAATCCCCCACGAAAGTGGGGGATTTTTTTGTAATTTACATTTTCGCTCTATTATTCAGTCATGCACCCAGCAATTATAGATGCCAATATCCACCGAGTCTGCGAAGGACTCCGTGTTATCGAAGAATATTTCCGATTTGTAGTGAATAATGAAGGACTCACGACTCGACTCGCCACTCTTCGTAAGAAAATCAGTCATCATACACTTCCAGTCTCTGATAGGGCACGAATGGAAGCCCGAGATACCGAGCGTGATGTTCGAGCAAATGAGATGATTCAACCGCGGCAGAATTTCTATGATCTCCTCCTCGCCAATATGAAGCGTTCCCAAGAGGCCCTCCGTGTCCTCGAGGAATACACGGGTGATGATAATTTCAGAGTATTTCGCTATGAGCTCTACGACCTCGAGAGAGACTGTTTCCTGAATATCAGAAAACCGTTGGAACTTCGCTGAGTGTATCTCATCTCCCATGATGTCGATATTCTCCGCAGATGACTCGAGCTCGGTGCTGATATCATTCAGCTTCGCTGCAAAGATATTTCTAAACAAGAGGTGCTCACCAGAGCTTATGAAGCGAAAAAACTCGCTGAGGAATTTCAAAAACCACTCATTATCAACGACCATCTCGATATTGCTCAAATCGTTGACGCTGAGGGCGTTCACACAGGGCAAGACGATATCAGTATCGCTGACATCCGAAAACTCTGGAGTCCGGATAAAATCTATGGACGGACGACACATTCACTCGAACAGGGGATTCTCGCTCGAGATCAGGGGGCGAGCTATGTCAGCGTCTGACCTATCTGGGCAACTCCGACCAAGCCAGACAGAGAAGCAATAGGATTTGAGTATCTATCACAAGCAAACGAACTCGGTATTGCATTTGTCGCTATCGGCGGAGTGAATCGTGAGAATATTTCCGAGATACTCCCACATTCTCCGAGTATGATTGCTATTGTGCGAGACTATGAATCGATTCCACAGTTTCGGGAGTATTTTGCACAATTTCAATAGGGCCATAACTTTCTTGTTTCGGAGGTATGACGATGTCTGTTGGTACAGAGAGATAACCCACAGTCTGAGTAGGTATGTCCAAGACAAGTATGCGTATTTCTGCTTTTCCATCCTCTCCTCGAAAAATTGTAGTTCATTTGTATTCTATACAGTTCTTTACATAGGATTCAAATTCCGGACGCAGTATTTCATTTATTTTCCTCTCTACGATGCCTCTCCGAAACACCTCAGCTCTTTCGAATTCTTGCTGAAATACCATCAAAGCAACTTGATCAATATGTTGCTGAAAAGTATTTATCATGGTTCAGAGGACTATCGAAAATCATTCTGTGTCGGATGTGGTCAGAGTGATCTCAATTTCCTCTTTTTTGTCACCGTACACTGAATTGATGGAGAGTGCTAGATAATCATATTCTCCATTTTTATTTTTATGAAACGGAACGATTTGCACTCATACTGATGTTGGTTGTACTCACTTATTTCTGAGCTCATCAAAGATGCAGTCTCTGACATGGTGGAGACAATGAAATTCATTATCCGTCTTGATTCTCTCGTGGATATCTCTCTTTATCTCTTCACTCACTTGGTCGAGAGATACATGAGGGAATATCTCTGAAAAATCTGGAGCAGGTAGATTTTCTGTAGGTTGAGATAGAGCCTCGTGGTGTCCAATTAACATGCTAGCAACTAATCCAGCAATGACATGTCTTCTTGAAATAGGGTTTTGTAGTACATCAGAGGCGGAAGGAAATTCAATCATATATTTCTATAACGAGGTATAGAATGTTATTATTCTCAGCTTTTAAGAAAAAGCAATATTACCCCAGAAATTCTTCCACAATTCCGCGATCGCTCCAGGGAATAGAACCTTTATTCGTCACCTGCACCGTTTCACATCATTTGCCGGCGATGAGGACGATATCTCCTGATTGTGCCTTCCTGAGTGCCCATTGGATGGCTTCTTTTCTGTCAGGAATAATCTGAAATGTATCACCTTCTGTACGGGGGATTCACTTCTTCACCATGTCGATAATCTTTGCAGAAGGTTCCGTATAGGTGTCATCATCAGTGAGTACGACTATGTCAGCGAGTTCATGTGCTACTGCTCCCATTTTTGGTCGTTTTGTTGTATCACGATCGCCTGTCGCTCAGAAGACAATAATAATTCTCTGTTTATTGTGCTTCAGAGTTTCTAGGACGCTTCGGAGACTCGTTTCGGTGTGTGCATAGTCTACGAGGATAGTGAGTCAGCGAGTATTTGGCACTGGCTCCATGCGTCCGGGAACACCAGTGAAGTCTTCCCATGCATCCTGGATAGGAGTTGTTTCTATACCCATAGTGCGGAGTGTGGTGTAGGCGGTGAGAATATTTTCTGCATTAAATACTCAGACGAGCTTTGTTATGATGCGTGCTTCCTCAGTGAGAGGAGTAGATGATTTGATGACGATATCAATCCCATCTGCACCTGCCATCAGGCTCCGAGTCTGATAATCTGCTGGTTGTTTCATGCTGTAAGTAACAGGATGTGGACCAGCTTGAGCAGCAAAAATATCAAAATACTCACAGTCACGCGGGAGTACGCATATTTTTCAGTGTTCTCGTTTGAAGAGTCTCGCCTTTGTAGCTACATAGTGATCCATAGAGCCATGGAGATCGAGATGATCCTGCGATATATTGGTCAGTGCGACGATATCGTATCTGATTCAGAAATTGCGGAAATAGTAAATTCCATGACTCGAGGTCTCGAGAACGAGATGTGTGACTCCCATGAGTTTTGCTTTTCGGATGTGTTTCCAGAGCTTAAATGGACTATCCATAGTCATCTTTGATTGGTTTTCGCTTTTTTCTCCAGCCATCCAGACCTGGGCTGTGGTGAGGAGACAGACGATTCTCCCAGATTCTTCGAGTGCAGTGGCGATGAGTGTCGAGGTGGTTGTTTTACCCTTCGTACCAGTCACACCGATGACATACATTCACTTCGCAGGATTTCCTGAGAGAGCAAACGCCAGGAATCATCGAAACCAGTGATAGATGAGACGCAGGGGGCTTCGGAGGCCGATGATATGGCGGAGAGGGGCGAGTATTTTCATAATGTGCGAAATTATAGAGAAATATCCTGTCCTGTCACGAATATAAAATACTTTGACAATAAAACTTAATCCGTAAAATGTATCTGTTATTGTTGTATAATACATATTTATGAAAAAAATTATCTCCCTGTCTCTGTTCGCTGTGCTCGCATGTTCATGTGTATTCGCATCATCTGGGGGAATGCCTACAACAGGAGGAAAACCCATCACACCACCTCCCGTAAATACAGTCAAAAATCCTGTAAAATGACTCGTTATCCTCGGTGATAATTATGCGGTTGATACTGAGAGCGTGTATGTAGTGAATAGTACTCGAAGTGCTTGGGTCAAAATAGTTGCTGACCGTGCTTCTTTCCGTGTCATCCTTGGACAGTTTGCTCGAGATAAAAATGCCATATACCAGATGGGTCGCGTGATTCCAGGAGCTGATTTGGGGAGTTTCTCAGTCATCTCTGGTCAGCATGGCTACGCACAGGATGACAATCACATCTACGGTCCACAGGGTATGATACCAGAGGCTGACCCTGAGACATTTAAGATGTTGACGAAGCAGTATTCAGTTGATGCTGGTCATGTATTTTTTGAAGGTAATCTCCTCCCTGATGCAGATTCTGGAGGTTTTGAAGTCATCGATAACGGACTCTATGCTGTCGATGATAAACGCGTATTCTACGCAGGAAAGATACTCAAAGATACATCACCTGATGGATTCACAGTCAAAGGTCCTCGAGCATTTGCTGCTGATGGACGGACATTTTTTGAATGACTTATCGAGCGAGGTGATCTCCCAACCGGAGAACCTCAAGCTCCCACTGAGCCGACAGAACCAGAGCCTCCTGTTATCATCCCACCCGTTGATACTATTGATTCCGCTGATGCATGGGATGCACTTCGAGCGAAGATAGCTCCATACAAGGCATACTTCACTGGTGGAAATACTCCATTTTGGATGCTTATGGCGCTGGGTGCTCTCGGAGTATTTAGTCTCTTCTTTGTATTCTTTGCAGATCGCAACGATGAACCAGTTTCTCTCTGGAAGAGTGTCACAAAAACTCTCATAGCTCTCCTCATCATGCTCGTCGCTGTCTGGTTGGCATCATACTTTCTGAGCCCTGTCCCAGCTCTCATCGTCGGCTTTATCGTCGGTGTATTTTTCTTCATCACTCTCTGGAATGCTCTCGGATGGATCAAGTCTCTCCTCATCACTCTCTTGACGCTCATAGGTATCGTATTCATGATGGCACTCGCATTTATCGTCCTCAGAATGATATTTGATGATACACAGAGTATCTTTGAATTCATCAATCAACCTCGTATACAGCTCCTGGGCGTGATGAAAATCATCGCTTTCTTCCTCGGTGCATGGCTCATCATGGTCCAACTCGGCTCATCTCTCGTTCGTGCTCTCGGGCAAGCATTCGTCGCAACAGGCATATCGACGATTATCCTCGGACTCATCATGTGGATAACAGGCATCGGCACATTCCTCTCAATTATTGTCTTCACCCTTCTCTACGCTGTACTCCTCTGGATCATGCGATTCCGCATGGTTTCCAATCTCTTTGTCGAGACTGTCCGTATATTCCGAGTTGCCCTCATCCTCGCGGTAGTGATAGGGTTGGTGGTGTGGATTATACTCTAGTTGTATGAGCGAAATACTTCGAGAAATAGTCACCTGACTCAAAAAGCCACGGACTGGATGGATAAACCGAGATATTCCAGAAGAGATTGCTGAGACAGTTTTCTCGCATATTAAAAAAGTTGTAAGAGCAGCAAAGATATTTGGAAAAAATATTGCTGAATTGAACTACGATAGATTTTGTAAAATGGCCGGTTATCATGATATAGCTGAGTATTCTGAAGAAGACTATACGCCTGGGCAGATACCTCTCACAGAAAAGCACCAGAGAGAGAGAGAGCTGTTATCGAGCTTTTGCGGGATAAGCTCTGAAGAGGGCAAGAAGTCTATGATATATGGATGGAATTTGAAGAAGGACAAACTTTGGAAGCAGTACTGATGGTCCAACTTGATAAACTCGATGCAGCTATACAGGCTCTCGAGTATGAAAAACAATGATTTGAGAAAGTAGTTGATTTTTACCCATATGTACAAGCAAGGTTGATCCATCCAGTTTTGAAAAATACTTTTGAAATTCTTCTCAGAAAAGATTTTCTTGAAGTGGATTTTTATGAACAATATTTTCTTCTTTTAGAATTGGAGGGGGATGAGGAGAGATTTTATCATATAATGAACTTGAGACAGGAAAATAGGGCACAGTAATTTATTTTACTAGAAAATAAAAGAGAGTATACTTTCCACATGATCGTCACCGACCCAAAAATTCTCCAAATACTCCGTGATGCGGGTAAAATCCATCGCGAGATTATTGATGAGCTTTTTCAGACAGGATTGCTCGCAGAAGGGCACACAGGAATCGAGGTGGAGAATTGGATTATTCAACAACAAAAAAAGAGGGGAGTGGAATCAGCGTTCCTGGGGCAATACGGATATCCAGCAAATATCATCCTCTCGGTCAATGATGTCGTCGTCCACGGCGTACCGATGGATATACCGTTTGAATCAGGTGATGTTCTGAAGGTCGACTATGGTATCCGCTATCAGGGATACCTGACGGATGCTGCGACGACGATAATTATCTGAGAACCACGGAATGCACGGCATGTTCGCTGTATCGAGGTAGCACGAGCTGCACTCACTGCGGGTATGTCCCAGGCTGTTGCAGGGAATTTCGTTGGAGATATCAGTGCCGCTATCGAGACGACTGTCGTCGGTGGAGGATTCCATATCATCCGTGAACTGACTGGACATGGACTCGGTACCCAGATTCACGAAAAACCAGATATCTATAATTTCGGGCGAGCAGGAAAAGGGGAGAGACTCAAATCATGACTCTATATCGCTATCGAGCCGATTGTCGGATTCTCCACTGGTAAAATATTTGATACAGGGAAACACGCTATCTGCATGGATGATGGTAATATCGGCGTTCAAGAAGAACACTGTGGTATTGTGACAGAAGAGGGGTTTGAGGTGATAGTCTAATTTCCGCGTCATTCCAGCCAAGTGAGCTTGCGAACGCGAGGTGGAATCCATTACTGATTCGTTTGGTACTTTTTGTGGAAAAAGTACCCAAAACCATTCAAGGGACAAAAACTCGCTATAGACCGCATTCATCTAGATACAGTCTTCATCCCGCTCAGACAGTTCTCCGATATGCCATTCAGGCATCTCTCCGCTTAAAAATCTGTTTCTGTTTTTCGAGAGGTAACTATTTTATTTTCTCACAATCAGCCGTGTCGTAATAGCACCCACGAGGAATGCCATACAGACCTGTGTGGTCGTTATGATGCTCGCGAATTCGAGAGGCCCTACTGCCATGCGTTTTGACATGATACCGTAGAGTGCCCAGACGACGACGAGTGTGAAGAATACATCTCGGTATTTGAGGAGTATTGTGGTCCCCAGGAGTGTCGCTACGACCACCAGAATATTCGTCCATTCGATAGGTGAGAGTCCCCATCATCCCCATTGGATACTGACGGTCCAGGCTGCGATATTGGCTATTGTTGCCACTGATATCCAGCCGAGGTAGATGCTGAAAGCAGGGAAGGTGATGTATTGGTCATTCCAGGTGAGTGCAGAAGTATTTTTCCTGATCTCGATGTGAATCCGGATGAGGGTCGCGAGGAGTCCGAGCATCACAAGGACTGAGAGAGTGATGAATTGATACTGCCATGCGAGGATCCAGAGACCATTTAGGAGACATGAGATAGCGTAGAGGAATCCTATATTCTTATCAACCAGTTTATTTTTCTTTTCTTTACCACGGAAATAATTGATGAGGGGGATGATGGTGAATATCAGGAGGAGGGTATAGATGACGCTCCAGATAGAGAAAGTGAAACCTGCTGGCGTAAATGGATTACCATATTTTTCTGAGAGCCCTTCTGTTGTGATGCCACCGAGAGGAAGCGTGATAGAGAGGGCATTGAGTGTCACCATAAATATATAGGCGACGATGTTGAGGAGTGGGAATTTCATACTGTAAATGATAGATAGAAAAAGAGGAATGCAAAGCATTCCTCTTTTTCTAGGCTTGCATGTTGTTATGCAATATTTGTAAACACTTTTTCTTTTGTGAATCGGAATTTTGGTCGCGGATGTTCATCGACAGCGCGATATCCGATTGGGAGCATCACAGCGACATCGAGATTACTTGGTACATCGAGGATTTTTGCAACAGCAGAAGTGTCAAATCCCTCCATAGGACAGCTATCTATCTGGAGTTCAGCACACGCAGCGAGAGCAAAACCTTGTGCTATGTAGACTTGTTTCTTTGCCCATTCAGGTGAAGCATTTGGCAGAAATCCTGTGACCATTTGTTCAAATCCTGAGAGACTTGTTCGGATTTCTTCATTCCCTCCAGACATTGCATCGAAATATTCGTCTTTGACAGCCATGAGATCATTTCTCGCACACATGACTATGAGATGAGAGCAAGAACCTACCTGAGGTTGGTGCCAAGATGCAGCCTGGATGGCATCTTTTTTCTCTTGGTTTGTGACGATATAGAAATGATAGGGTTGCATGCCAAATGATGTTGGGGTGAGGCGGATAGCCTCGAGTATTTTATTGAAATCCTCATCTGATACTTTTTTTGTGGTATCAAATTTTTTGGCAGCATAGCGCCATTCGAGATTTGCGAGGAAAGACATAATAGAGATTTTAGAAAGTAGATGGGATTATATTTTTGCATTCATAGTTTCGAGCCAGCCTGCAGGTAATTTCTCATAACCGAGATATACTCCGAGAATCATGCCAATAATCATGCCACGAGCCGCACTATCTCAGCCTGCTTTTGTATTTGAGAGGAGTGCCATTTTGAAATCTCATTCGTATTTGATGATACAGTGAATTGCCCCCTGAAAGACTCCATCGATACCACATGATTGACCGAGTTTTTTGATAACAGTTGTCGTGTCTTCTGAGATGGTTGCCATTCACTCATCTCTGAATCGGAGGATGTCAGCAGAATCGCTTGTCGTTTCTCTGAGAGCTTCTGTCGGAGTTTTACCAGACTGAATAGCACGAACAATATGAGCTATAAAAATTGCTCCAGCTTTTACCGTCTCGTGGTTATGAGTGAATCCGATAAATTCTGCAATATGTTCATCGCTGGTTGGTACATCGGTGGTCAGCAGGGGAGCTATTCTCCCAATAGCAGATCCATCAAAAGAATCAGAAGTACCTTTCTCGAGTGTCACTTTTGTCGCATGGTCCATATATCCTGTATAGTCTTTCATTGTCTCTTTCCAGCTCTCTTGGTACACTTCTGGAGTGTAGCTTCATTGTTTGCTCATAGAAGAAACAAGTATCATCATCTGATCACCATAATGAGTAAAATCTCAGAGTTTTTTTGTTTTGTGGTAGGGATTTTTTGCCGGATCTGTGAATCCATCGAAATCTCCAAAAATTTTCTGAATCTCATCAGTATCATATATCCAGTGAGCGCCAAGTGCGAGAGCATCTCCGAGGAGAGCACCAGCGAGGAGTCCGTGTTGTGAGTCAGTCATGCCTGTTTGTTTTAGAAAATAAAAATTGATTCTCGAACCAATAATAGTAATATGTCTCATATGAGCAAGTAGTCATAATAAAAATTATTAGTCATAAATAATAGACCAATATGAAATCAAAAGAAAAAAAATCAAAAACAAGTGTGGACTGTAGTGAAAAATCATGTCCAGTGACCAGATGCATGAAGGTGATAGGAGGGAAGTGGAAGATTATCATTCTCTATGCCGTGCAAAATGGTGCTAATAGATTTGGCCTGCTCCAAAAGACCATTCCAGATATCAGCAAACAGATGCTCACGACTCAGCTTCGTGAACTCGAAAAAGATAAGATTATTAGCCGTACTATTTTTCCAGAAATTCCTCCTCGTGTCGAATATGGTATCACTCCTCTCGGGAAAACACTCTTTCCAATTATAGAGGCGATGGATAAGTGGGGGAGGGGTATCTAATTATTTGCAGAGACCTTCTTCTATTTCTTTGATCTTTGCGAGACTCGTCTTGTAGATGTAGCCAGTTCATTTTTTGAGTCCCCAAGGTTTCAGAATATCGTCTGCATATTTTTCTTGCCACTTGATAACAGCATTGAAATCTTCTCTTGAATAAAGTCCATCAACAACAAGATCAGCATCCTCATATCTATTGAGGAATTGTTCGAGGAGTTTCACATCCTCTACATTATTTTTTCTACCGAGTTTGATAGGAATTTTCAGATAAGGGTTCACAGTACAGATTTTTTCATCTGCCGCATTGAATATTGTTTCGATTCATTCTTTGAGTATTTCTGATGCCTCTTCAGCAGGTTCATTAGCTATAATAATTTCTTCCTTTCTCTTTTCAACTAACTGCACCTTCTCTTCTATTTGATCTTCTCTTCCAGGGTTTCATCCACGATTCCAGCCACCTCAGGTTTGAGAGGCATAGTCAACTATTACTGTAATTTCATTTCCTATATTTCCTACTCAATCAGTTTGTTTAAAGATGAGCGTCTGAGAAGCATTACCTACTCAATCAAGCCATAATACCGGAATAGAAAAGGCCCCATCAGTACAGAGAGTAGTTGTTGGATTAGTACTAAGATGAATATTTGACATAGAGACTGTGGCTCCAGTTTCACATGTTCCTCATGCAGTACTGGTAATAGAGATAATTTTATCGTGTGCAATAGGGGCTGTTATTGTTGGTACATCAGGTGGTGTTGTATCAATAGTTACTGCTGTTGCTACATCAGTACTTGCTGGATTCCCCAGATAATCCTGATAGCTGAGAGTCACTGTGTAGACCCCATCAGGAAGAGTGCCTGGCCATGGTCATGCTCATAGTAACAAATAATCTTCACTTACTCCTGAGTAGAACACAGGTTCTTCGAAGAAAGACGCTCATCTATAGAGAAACATAGGTACATTTACTGATTGCGCATCCTCCATAATATATGTGTTAGCGTGGGTTCAATTATCAAATACCACACTGACACTACCAGCAGTAGGGACTTCAGGCAGAGAGTAGGTTAACTGGAGTGTATTTTGTGTACTATTCGATGCTGGTGATGTCAGGGTAGGTGCTTGAGTGGTAGTATCAGTGGTGAGTGTGATATCGAGTGTATCGCTGGCAATATTTGGGAGATTTCCTGGTGCACCATATTCTACGATATAGTAATTGAGTGTGCCCGAACACGGTAAATCATTCCACCCAGAACCATTGGCATAAAATTGTGAACAGTCTTCGTCGCCTGCTTGATTTGGTTCGCTTCCGGCCCAATTCTCATATCAGAATGCTGTACCACCTGCTGTACCACGCCAGAAAAGTGTTCCTGACTCAGGACCATCAAGCCATACCCAATCTCCTTCAATTGCTGCATCACTCGCACCAAACCAACCGTCCTGAGTAATTCGAGCAGCGACAAATGTATTTTCATCAGAAGAGGTAATATTTGCCAGGTAACCTGTTACACCATTAATAGTCCGAGATGTAGCCGCCGAGCGTGCAGCAGTTGCACTAATAGGACTTCCATGATTCACTACTTCATAGATGTGTTGAGTTGTTGGATCATATATCTGACCTGCTGCGATAATAGATGCTTCGAGAGTAAAGGTTCCAGCAGAGCTGTGTGTGTATTTGAGGGTTGCAAGAGCATTATTAACATCAGTACGAGTACCAGAGAAATAGAGTCTCTGACCAGAGGTTCATCCTGTAAAGGTAAGTCCAGTCGTCGTGGTCATCGAGAGAGAGCCAGCAGGGACATAGAGAAATACAGGGACTGTATCACCTGCATCAACGCCTGTCACCTGCAAATCTGTAATAGATACTTGTACATTGAGTCCACCCGAGACATTTGTCCCACCAGTGAAGCTCGCAGCTGCGAAAGCAGTTGGTGGTATCATGAAGCTCATACAGAGAGCGAGAGTAGTGATGCTCGAGAGAATTCGTTTTGATAACATAGAGAAAATAATAGGATTATTTCCTATATACTACCTTATTTTCCTTCACTTATCAAATATTGCAGTACTTTATAATTCTTTAATATCGATCCAGTGGTAACATCGCCTATAAATAAGTAAAAGCAAACATCCACGCTGACATGCCGAGCAAGAGAAGACCAGTAAGGAGACGCATATATGGTTTATACTTCTTTACATAGCTATCGATAACCTCACTCTTCATACCTCGGTAGAAAAGGATCAAAATGATGATAAGTGGAGTGATAAAGAGGAGATTGTAGATGATGAGCATGGTAAAATTTGAGACACTCAAACCAGAATTTGCCATAAGTGCGAGTACTGCGAGATAGACAGCACCAGTGCAGGGGAGCTCGACGATAGCAACAAATACTCCGAGGCCAAATGTGGTAAAGAGACTCCCTGAGATGTTTTGAGAGATAGATTTTATCTTTGCTGAATATTTTGGAGAAATCTCAATAATAGATCCATTTTTACTTGGCTTGAAAAATTCTTTTACTTCGAGGAGACCAAAGATAGCAATAATGGCTGCGATAGCGAGATAAGAATTTGTCGAGAAATTTCGCATAGATTGTATCACTGGCAAGAGAAGTACACCAGCGAGTAGGTAGGTCATAAAGACGGCGAGCAGGTAGGTGAGTCCATGAACAAGCAGAGCTTTGTCTTTTTGTCCTGATTTGAGGAGATATGCCAAGAGAAATACGAGCACTCCAATAGCACAAGGATTTATGCTATCGATGATTCCAGCACCGATAAGAACAAACCAATTGAGATTACTTTCCATAGTTGTATAGTGAGAAATAAGAAATGATTGATGGATTATTTTTTGACTACTATTGTCAATTCTTCATGGTCACTCCACATATAATCGAGCCCATCCGCAGGAGCTATTCCATTTACGAGTATTTCGATTGTTGTTTCTTCTAGCTTCTTACCACAGAGTCATTGTACATCGATAGGGAAGTTTTCAAATATTTCTCTCAGGGATAATCGCTTATCAAATTCGAGTTCATTTTCTCAGCTTACGAGAGGTATTTTATCATGAAAATGGAGATAGTTTTTTTCTTTATGGGTATGGAGACCACTGAGTGGTCCAGTTTCTCGTGGAAAATCAAACTTTTGGCCACAAATAGTGAGATGAATGTCAGAATGAATGTGCATCGTGCGTATACACCCGTTAACCCCACAGACTGTGATATTTTCTTGTGTGAGCTGGTATTGTCCTACACTATACCATATACCGTATCAGAGACCTGATGCAATAATCAGTAAGAGGATATATTGAATAATTTTTTTCCCAGAGAGTTTCATAGAGGTAAGAGAGTTTAGCAAAATTCACACCTATCAGGATACTTGCTTTTTGCTTCACGGGCAAGAGAAAAAATCTGAAAAAACTGCCAACATAAAAATATGCCAACAGACCAGTAAACCAAGTAGGGGATTTTTTGTTCGAGAGCATCTCCGAGAGTGAGTATGATGACGAGAGCGACGAGGAGACAGGTGACGACCTGGAGAATACGAGTCATGATAAATGGTCTGAGTGGTCGAGCAATCTTCTGAAATCTAAATCCCTGGTACAATCACCATGTTGCAACTCCAATACAGAGAGCCACTGCCTCGAGAACTATAAGTGTAGTCTTTTCTGAAACAAACTCAGGGCTGAGTATCATAAATACAAAAAGCACAAAAAGGATAGTCTGATATTTCCTGTGAATCACAGGGGTGATGTGACCCTCAGCTGATTCGACATCTTGTGCTTTGTTCATATTGATGAGTGTAGTATAAAAAAATATATCAGCAAGGTACATAGAATAAAAAGAATCTTGCCCTTTTTTATTTTTTCAGTTCTATTTCTGTTTACTTTTCATAAAAATAAGCGTATTGTCGCTTTTGTACACTCTCTCATGCTAGTATGGTATGAATAAGTTGATATGTTAAAATTGTAGCAACACTGCAAAGAGTATTGCAAAGAGTGTGAGTGCTATTATTTGCGAGGTCTGGATTTTTTGTATTGCCTGTTTCGGATGATATTCACAGACTCATCCAGGACAGAGTTTTGCTTTTTTATGAGTGAAAAAAGTGTACATCTTGCATCCGACGCATATACCAAACGCTGATTCAAAAAACATAAACATGAGACAGAGACTACACATGATGAGATTAAACATTCATCGGATTTCCAGAATATTCACAACGATGATCATGGTAAGCGCCATGACCCATCCGAGTGCCCAGGCAAATCTCTTTTGAGGTGCGCCAGCATATTCTGGTACTTGTTTGTGGACTGCCATACGTCCGAGTATCATACTCGGAGCAAATCGTGGGTTTACGAAGAGACGAATCGAAAAATCAAGGAAAAATATAACGACAAAAACC
>JBFZBA010000035.1:0-4057 GCA_041308705.1 Candidatus Altimarinota bacterium | reverse complement strand
GCAATGAAGATAATGAAACATATGCAAAAATAGCAGAAATATGTCGTGATAAGAAAGTCATTCTCATCAGTGCAACTCCATATAACAATAACCCATCTGATATATTAGCTCAGATAAAACTTTTTCAAAGACCTAAAAATTCTACTATCCCAAATATCAAAAATCTCGAAGCTTTTTTTGTATGATTGGATAAGAAATTAAAAGGTCTAGATAGGAAAAAAGATAAAGAGGAATTTAAACGTGTTATCAAAGAAAATGCCCATCAGATACGTGAGAAAGTTCTCAAATACATTATGGTTCGTCGAACAAGAAGTGATATCTCGAAATATTATGATAAAGATATAAAATTTCCTACTGTTGCTGATCCAAAACCAATATTCTATACTTTTGATTCGCATGAATCAGACGTCTTTGATAAGACAATACAGCTCGCTCTCACTGAATTCAAATATGCACGTTATGCTCCACTTCTAAAATTAAAGAGTGAAATGTGGAAAAGTGAACAGCAAGAAGTGATGAGTAAACAGGGGCAACGAAATATGATGAGCTTTATGCGTATGCTTCTTGTCAAACGATTAGAGAGTAGTATCTTTGCATTTCGTAAGACACTGGATCGATTTATCGAATCGTACGAGAGATTTTTAGAGCTCTATCTAGCAGGTAAAGTCTACGTGAGTGCTAAACATACAAAGAGAATTATAGAGGCTCTTGAGGATGGTAATATAGACTATGTGGATACACTCGTTACAGAGTGAAAAGCTGATGAATATAAAAGAGATGACTTTGATCCATCTCTTCAAACAGATCTCGAATCAGACCTCCGTGTTCTCAGGGAAATCCATTCTCTCTGGAGTACAGTAGATCGAGATCCAAAAATTGAATCTTTCAAGGAATATCTTCAATCAGAAAAAGCTCTTCAGCAATGAAAAATACTCATTTTTACTGAATCTGAAGAAACTGCATCATACCTCTGAAGAGAACTTGCTGAAATGTATGATAATAAGGTTATTGTATTTAGCGGAAGTTCTGGCGTGGATAGAAGTACAGTGCTTGATAATTTTGATAACAATGCCCGTAACAAAAAGGATGATTACAGTGTTCTAGTCACAACGGATGTTCTTTCTGAATGAGTCAATCTCCATAGAGGTAATGTGGTTATTAACTATGACATTCCATGGAATCCGACACGTATTATGCAACGTGTAGGTCGTATCAACCGTGTGGATACACCACATAAGACAATACATACTTATACCTGTTTCCCTACGGAGAAGGGAAATGATCAGCTGAAGCTCAGAGAAGCAGCTGAGGCAAAAATTGAAGCTTTTATTTCACTTCTTTGAACTGATTCAAAACTCTTAACAGATAGTGAGGAAATTGAAAGTCATACATTGTTTGAGAGAATTCTTTCTGTTGATATGGTAACAGGAGAAGATAATGTGGAGAGTGAACTGAAATATCTCTCTATCATACGACTTATTCGTGATGAAAATCCAACTCTTTTCGAGAAGATTAAGCGTCTTCCAAAACGCTCACGGTCTATAACTCGTAAAGAGAATATCGACGCTTCTCAGGTGCTCACTTATTTTAGAAAATGACGTATTGAGAAATTTTGTATTGCTGATGGAAGCATTGGACGAGAGATAGATTTTATGGAATCAGCTCAAATCATGGAGTGTTCTCCAGATGAACCAAGAGTAAAAGCAGGAGCTGAGTTTTATACACTCAAAGAGCAAAACGAGACTTTTTTTGAGTCCCTTCTTGCAATCCCTGCCGAAGAAACATCTGTCAGGAGATGAGCGAGTAATAGTGAATTCATTATAAAAATACTTACTTCGCCATGAATACGAAAAAGTAATGTCTACACAGAGGAAGATGAGGCATACATTGAAAGAATTATTCAAGAGCTCGATCATGGAGGGATTCCAAAAAATATTCTCTCTACACTCAAACAAGCTATCACTGATGCTCCAGATGTTGTGATGAATCCTTTGAAGATGCTCTGACTCCTCAAATCAAATATTTCTCCCCGATTCCTCTCCGATCAGACAAATATTTCCGCTTCACTCGGGGGTTGACCAAAAGAAGTGATATTGTCTCTCTACCTCCTCAAGTAATTTTCTATGAAGCAAGATGAAGCGAAAAGGATTATCCAAGATTGTTTGGAAAATACTTATAATTCAGATAATTTTGATCGACTCATTGCTAATATACTTACAACTCCGTATCAAGTAATAAATAATGTTGTCTGAGAAGCTTATGTTCGGGAGGCATTTCGAGATTCTATAAGTTCTTACGTGGTAAAAGGTATTTACGAAGACTCATCTAGCAAAAGAATTGCTATACTCGAAGTCCGACTTCGATCCGACACATCACTACAGCACGCTCGCACCATGCAGAGAAACTTTGTAGCTGATTTTCTGAAATGAGGTAATAATTATGGAAGACAAGATGGAGCATTGGTAGCTTTTGTCTGACCTGAAGGTCACGACTGGAGATTTTCTCTTGTGAAAATGGAGTATTCGATTGAAGTGCAAGAAGGGAGAATAAGAACACAGGAAAATCTGACACCTGCAAAACGATGGTCATTTCTTGTAGGAAAAAATGAAAAATCACATACGGCTCAGTCTCGTTTTCTACCTCTTGTGATGGAAGAATCACACGGAGCGGTATTTTCTGAAATAGAAAATGCCTTTGACGTAGAAAGTGTCACTGATGAATTTTTTGAACAATACAAAGAATGTTTTTTCCGATTTAAGGATGAAATTGATCGAGTTATTGCCTCAAATGATCGAGATCGTGCTCACTTTGAATCTATAGGACTTGATACGGCTAACTTTGCTAAAAAAACACTTGGGCAAATAGCATTTCTGTATTTTCTCCAAAAAAAATGATGGTTTGGTGTAGCATCAGATAAAAAGTGGTGAGAGTGACCAAAAGATTTTCTTCGTAAACTCTTTGAAAGAAGAGAAAAATACGGAAAGAATTTTTTTAATGATGTACTCGAACCTCTTTTTTACGAAGCATTGGCTACAGATAGATGAGAACTCGCTATCTATACAAGACTCAATAATACTCGTGTCCCATTTCTCAATGGTGGGCTCTTTGAACCCATGAAGGGGTACGAGTGGAAAAAGACAAATCTCATAATCAATGATGAAGTTTTTTCCAATGATCATAAAACTAAGAATGGAGACACAGGAGATGGCATATTTGACGTTTTTGATCGATATAACTTCACTGTATCAGAGGATGAACCACTAGAAAAAGAAGTGGCTGTCGATCCAGAAATGCTCGGAAAAATATTTGAAAATCTCCTCGAAATCCGTGATAGAAAATCAAAATGAGCTTTTTATACACCTCGTCCTATCGTTCACTACATGTGTCAGGAATCACTGATAGAATACCTCTCAAATATCGATATATCAATTGCCCGCGATGATATAGAATTTTTTATTCGAGAAAGTGAAGTGACACTAGAAAATGATAAAACAACAAAAAGAAAAATAGAAGAAAGCAAAGAAAAGTGAAGAGAGTATAGAGGAGATTATGCATATAAAACACCTGCATCTATACGAGAAAAGGCAAAAGAACTCGATCAGGCGTTATCGGATATCCGAATTGCTGATCCTGCCGTTGGATCAGGTGCATTCCCTCTTGGAATGATAAATGAAATAGTTCGTGCTCGTCAAATCCTTGCGGTGCATGCAGGATCAAAAATAACTACCTATCAGCTCAAGCTCCACGCAATTCAAGAAAATATCTATGGAGTCGATCTGGAACCAGGTGCTGTAGAGATATGTCAGCTCCGTCTCTGGCTTTCATTAATAGTCGACGAAACAGTCCCACATCCACTGCCAAATCTGAATTATCGTATTATGCAAGGAAACTCACTCATAGAAGAATATGAATGAATCAAGCTCTATGATGCCAAACTCCTCTCTGCCGATACGTCTAAAAAAGTAGAACAATCAAATATATTTTCGCTCGAAGATTCAAGGTCAAATCAATTATATGATGAACTTCAAGTCAAACTCAAGAGATTTATCGAGACTTC
>JBFZBA010000034.1:0-11713 GCA_041308705.1 Candidatus Altimarinota bacterium | reverse complement strand
TATAGTTATATATACTTGTAATCATCTTTTATGAACAAGAAAATTATTGGTATTCTGTCTGCTGTCACGCTTCTGGGTGGTGCAGTATATCTGAGTGGGCAAGGCGGTTTCGGAGGTCTGTCTTCGAGTGTGCTGGGTGGAGATGCCTGTACACAGGCAGGTCTCGATGCACAGAAGGCTCAGTACGAAGGAAGCTCTGATCAAATCGCAAGTTTAGAAGAGCAGATGAGCTCGCTCGAAGACAGTATCTCCTCGGCACAGGAAAGTATAGCGACCAATAAAACTCGTGTTGCAGAGAAGAAACAAGACATAAAAAACACGAATCAGGAAGTGAATCAGCTCGAGAATTACATCAAAAATCAGTGTGGAGTCAAAAAACAGAGTGGTCCCCGAGGATGAGCAAGCATCTACTCAGCACCAGACTGTAATCAAAAAAAGAATCAGCTGTCGAACAAAAAACAAGAAATCAAGAATCTCGAGAAATCAGTGAAAGAGACCAATAACGCCGCTCAGACTGGAAAAAAGAATATACAGAATCAGACAAGCACTCTCCGCCAATTAGAGAATAATATCGCAGGAATAGAGGAGTTTGTAGAAGAATATGATGCGTGTGAGCAGTCTCTAGCGGTTGTCCCGGAGACAGGGGGTGATTTACCACCATATGCACCAGAAACAGGGGGTGATTTACCACCACCAACTACTGACGCGCAGAATAATACCACTATACCTTCGACAACGCCGAGTACTACACCTCCAGCTACAATGCCGACTAGTCCTAACACGAACACGAATGTGACAGATACACCAATAGTCTCTCTTCCTCCCTCGCCAACACCCAATAACGGTGCTGCAGCGCTCACTATGGAGGTGAATACGCCGACAAAGATGGATGTCACATGGATGGCTTCCAATAACGGTGTATCTGGCTTTAATTCACTATTTTCTAATAACCAAACATTACTAGGAGGTACTATAAACAATGGTAAATTATCATTTGATGAATCCAAGGCCTATCTCTCATATAGCTCAACTAGCATTGAGTTTGATATTCTGGCAGCCAACAATAATTTAAAATTAACTCAAGATACCTTAAAAAAAGCAGAAAAAGAACTAAAATCTACAGAAAACAAGCTGAAAATCGAAAAAAAGGAAGCTCAAAACTCCAAAACAAAAGCAACTATAAATAGTTTAGAAAAGGAAATAAAAAAATTAAAAGAATCTACAAATACACTTACTGCTAGTTTACAGCCTGGGGCAGCCTTAAAATCATGGCTAGCAAGCCTAATCAGAATAAAATCGCAAGTACTATCACAGCCAAAACTTGTGGCTACAAATACTCCTACAGCTCACAGTGTGGCACAATCAGGAAATGCCTGAAGCCAGATAGAACTCTACAGATTCACACTTCAGACAAGTCTCCCACCAGTGAGTGTTGTAGATCAAATAGTATTTGAGGTCCATTCCTCTTCATCGCAAATTCCGTTTACAGCAGGATCGATTCAATTGATAGAAAAATCATCTCAGAGAGCTGTGTTAAATTGTTCACAGCAACAATGAGCTAAAAGAATTATTGATTGTCGACCACTACAGTGTGCTACTCAAAGTAGGGACTGTCAGCCAGTATTAAGGGATAACAGTCCTCATGAATATGTGCTCGTCGGCAAGCTACAAAATAATATATCGAGTGGTTCATATGCTATTAATAAGATTGATGGCATCATCTATAATGCTATCAATCACCGATACTATAATACTGATATCATTAATAATACTCGGCCATTTCAGACAGTATTTAGCTGAGGAGAAATGATAGGAAATTGAAGAGTCACTACTACTCCTACCACGCCTCAAGCGATAGCACCGACACCAATAGTCTCTCTTCCTCCCTCGCCAACACCCAATAACGGTGCTGCAGCGCTCACTATGGAGGTGAATACGCCGACAAAGATGGCTGACTGGTGAGTATGGAACAGCTCCTGGATGGGTTCTACAGACAGTTATTTTAACCTCTCTTTTTCTAATAATAAAAGATTGCTCGGGCTTGACCCAAACAAAAATATACCGTTTACGCGATACATAGATATGCTCCCCGGGACAGCTATGTTTCCTAATCCATCGATGGCAGCTGGCTCAGAAAGTATAGAATGGTTTACGGACTGAATAGGAGGTGGTATATATTATTTTGAGTCTCAGTTTCTTCCAGAGAACGAAGTTTTGTTAAAAAACATGCAAAAAGAAATAAAGAAAATAGAGAAAGAGTTAATCTGGAATAAAAAACAATTAAATGCTCTTAATAACTGTGGCAGAAATTGTCCTCCACCTAAATGGCTTTATTACTACAGTTCGCCTTACGGTTCACATCAATGACAAGAAATAGCAGGTTCTGGAGAGCCATGATTAAAAAATCGAGAAAAAAGATTAAAGGAAACAGAAAAAGAAGTACTAAAAAAAATAAAAGAGACAAGACAAAATATAATAAATATTGAACTCTCCATTGAAATGCAAGAAGAAGTCTTACAAAAACATATTGAGAGAAAAAATCAAATACGCTCAAATCCAAAAATCGTTGCTACAAATACTCATACAACTCATAGCGTGACACAGTCAGGAAAAGCGTGAAATCAAATAGAGCTCTATAGATTCACGCTTCAGACAGATCTCATACCAGTCAGTGTCGTAGATCGTATGGTATTTGAGATACACTCGTCTTCTTCATCGGTATCATTTATCGAGGGCTCTCTCCAGCTGATCGAGAAATCCACTCTCAATCCAGTACTAAATTGTTCACAAAAACAACAAACAAACAAGAGGATTATAGACTGTCTCCCGATACAATGTGTCACCCAAGACCGAGATTGTAATCCTGTATTGCGGGATAATAGCCCTCACGAATATGTGCTCGTGGGGAAACTACAAAATAATATATCGAGTGGTTCGTATGCTATTAATAAGGTTGATGGTATACTCTACAACATGATAAATTGAAGAATATATAACACCGATATCGTCAACAATACTCGTCCATTCCAGACAGTATTTACCTCTGCACAATAAAATAAAAAACCCTCTCAATTTGAGAGGGTTTTTTGTGACTGAGAAATATTATTTCTTCATGCCTTTTGGCTGGTAGAGATTTCGTCCGACTCGTTCAAATATTTTTTTATTCTGGAGATTCATGTAGATAGTGTTTGATTTGACGATGCGAGTCTTCAATACTTCTGCAGTGATATCATCAGAACTCATAGGTTTCTTTATTTGATTAAAGATTTCGAGGATGACATCCTGGACTGTTCCAGAAGTGTAGCCCCATGCTTTGAGTGCGTAGATACCACGACCGATGAGGACAAATTCGTTATTACGAATAAGCTCGTTGTGGACAGTGTTTACTTTTACCTTGGTACTGAAGTGACCAGAGATAGAGTTGGCGAGTTCGAGGAAGTGGAGAGGCTTGTTGGTCTTCTTGAAGATGTAGATAGCCTTGTCCTTGAGTGTCTTTGGATTGAGGATATGCCAGCTCGCGAGTCCGATCATGATCTTCTCACCTTTGACGACATCGAGAAATACATCCATGATAGCATCGATGAGTCCGAGAGTGAGGAAAGAAAATTGAGACTTGTGAGTTTCGAGGATTTTCTCGTAGAGGCCATCTTGTTCGATGACATCGCGTCGTTTCTTAAGAATCTTGACTGCCTCAGAGTGAACAGCTTCGATAGATTTTCGTGTGATTTGTGGTTCGTGGAAATAGGTAACAGTATTGAGACGAGGCTTGCTCTTCTGCATATCAAAATCAGCCTGAAGGATAACCTCCATCATACCTTTGTTGATGGTGCCTGCCATACCGAGTTCTTTTATAAGTACTGATACGAGAGCATCTCGTGACATGATACCACTGTGTTCGTGGAGGATACGAGCAGCCATTCCCTGGATGTCAGCGAGTGGTGTACTCTTGATCATGCTGCCGATACTTTTGACGCCTTTGTCTTCTATTTGTCTGACGCGTTCTCGTGTAATACCATAGTTATCGCCGATTTCCTGAAGTGTTTCTTTGTGTCCATAGAGCCCGATACGGTGTGTGATAACATAGGATTCCTTATCGCTGAGCTGAGAGAGAAGAGTCTCAAACGCTGATTGGATATTTGAAGCGGTGATAGCAACCATAAATTTGGAAGGAAGAATTAAAATCGTTCTATGTATATATACGAATATTTGTACGGAAGTCAAAGGAAAATCAAGGTCTACTTTTCCGCTTTGAGAAGATATCCCCAGGTATCCTTTTGCTGTAGTGCATCTACTGCTGCTTCCTCTTGTGCGAGTTTTTTATTTGTGCCCATACCTGTGCCAATAGTCACTCCTCATATAGAAGCTGATATTGTGAAGACTTTTGCATGATCTTTTCACTCTTCTGAGAGGACAGTATAGAGAGGTGTCGCATTGATGTGTTCTTGGATAGCTTCTTGGAGTCGAGATTTAGGATCCTTGGACTCGGTTTTGACCCGTTCAGAAGAGAAAACAACATCTCGCACAACTCAGAATACAGCATCAAAGCCTTGATCGATATACAGCGCACCAAGTATAGCTTCAAATGTATCTGCGAGGATGTTGAGATTCTGTGCTCCTCCGGCATTTCTTTCACCCTGGGACATGAGGATGATATCAGCGAGTCCATAATCCTGAGCAATCGCAGCCAGATGAGTACCACGGACGTACCCACTGCGTAGATCCGTCATCCAGCCCTCTTCACGATCAGGATGAGTGGTGTAGATGAGGTGAGTCATGGCGAGTTCGAGAGCAGCATCTCAGAGAAATTCGAGTCGCTCATTGTGCGCTGTTATATCCTTGGGCGATTCATTGAGAAAAGACCGGTGAATACAGGCAGTCTGGTAGAGTGTAATATCCACCGGTACGATACCGAGACCGAGAAGTATTTCAGGAATTTTGGTAAAAATGTCAGTCATTTACTTCGTAGAGAAGAGAGAATAATCGAGAGGTTTGCGAGCGGACCAAGTAGCAATAAGCGTGTCTCTCTGAGTAATAATGGTATTGAGTATACCGTTTATGAGGTTTTTGCCAGCATCATCAGAATAGCGTTTTGCGAGCTCTATGGCCTCGTCGAGAGAGACTCGTGGAGGTACATCTTCGGGGCGAGCGACAATCATCTCAGCCAGACAGATCATGAGAATGAGTGCATTGATGGTCGGGAGAGATTTGATATCGTATTTTGGAGCGGCTTCATAGATCACTGAGAGGATTTTTCATTCCTCTTCGAGAATTGCACTTTCAATGAGGGCGACATAGCTATCCTCGATTCGTTCAGGTTCATCGAAAAAAGCTGCCTCTTTAGAAGCAGAAATACCCGTGATAACACGGGTATAGAGCGACTGAAGCAAGAACCGACGAGTACGAGAACGAGAAAAAGACATAGCTTATTTCGCGCGAATTACCTTCTTAGGCTTTTTCGTAGCTTTTGGTTTTGCAGCAATGATAGTAAATAGTTTGTGTGTGACACCAATGATAGCACCACTCTCATCTCGCTGAAACGGAGTTCGCTCAAGGAGTTTTTTACCAGCACGGATTTCCCATGCAGAGGTACGGATGCGTGTCTTTGATTTGGACTTTTTCTTTTTAGGGGAGAATGTCATAGTAGATAGGAGTTAATGAACGATTACTGTCCAAGAGTAAATGGAAGGAGAGCCATGATACGAGCTTTCTTGACAGCAGATGAGAGCATCTTCTGAAATTTGAGACTCACACCAGTATAGTATCGTGGTGTGATTTTACCATAGCGAGACAGGTATTTCTTGAGCGTTTCGACATCTTTGTAGTCGATATGCTTGATTCCTGCTGATTTGAACGGACAAACCGTCTTGAGTTTTTTCTTTGTCATAAGGATTTTTGAAATAAATTAAAATACATTTTCATCTTCCATGTCGACATCGAGGATGTCTGCATGTTCAGGGGGAATAGCGTCGTGTCCTTCTTCATAGCCAGGAGCATCTTCTCGTTTTGAGAGGAAGATGAGGTTCATGACAACTATTTCTGTGCGGTGAAGCCGTGTGCCATCATCGAGATCTTTGGTGCGAGTTTTGAGTCGACCTTCAGCGTAGACGAGTTTTCCTTTTCGGAGAAATTGTTCACAGCGATCAGCGAGAGGGCCCCACGCAATACAATTGCTAAATTCGGCTTCACTCTGGATAGCTCCATTTTTGTCTTTGTAGACACGATTGGTCGCGACGACGAAGAGGGCACTTTTGGCACCACCAGTGGTGGTACGAACGAGAGGGTCTTTTGCTATATTTCCGATGAGGATGACTTTGTTAACAGTTCTCATAATTCGTGATTAAGCAGGAATAATCGTCAGGAGATGTCTCCACAAGCCTTTTTTGATTCCAAAGACTGAATTCAGTCCAGGGACATCGAGACTAGCAGTAGGTGAGAGAGTGTAGACGAGGTAATAGCCCTGTTTAGAGCCATTGATTTTGTACGCCATATCGCGTACACCCCATACATCTTCCTTCACTATACTGAGTCCATGAACATCGAGCTCAGAGCGTAAATCGCTGATGAGCGTCTCGAGGGCTTGTTTCTCGAGCTTCGGATCGATGATCATCATGAGTTCGTATGTCTTCATGCGAATAATATGATGAAAATAAAAAATAAATGCTCCCGTTTTCACGAAAGTAAGTGGATTATACAAAACAAATAGAGATTGCAAGATAAAAATACATTCGTCAAATAGTAAAATAAAATCCTCTATTTTGTACTTTGTATTTTGTACTTTGTATTTATAATGCGAGTATCCTCCCCAGAGGTGCATCTCATCGGTTTTTTTTCCTTATAAAAAATTTTCTCCTGAGGAGCCGCTTGATACCCAACAGTATTGAGTACAGCACTTCGAGCATGAGAGGCATTCCCTCTTATGCACTTGATCTCATTGGAAAATTTCCATGATAACCCTGGGGCGGTCCTAAAAAATCTTTCAAATAAAAAATAATAATGGAGTGAGGCAGAAAAGCAGAAACGGGTTTTTAGGGGACAAACTGTCTAAGGTCCATGAATGCAGAACTGGTAGATGATAAAACTGGCCGAGTTTTTGTCCCCTAAATGATTTTGGTACTTTTTTCAGAAAAAGTACGAAGACTGATTTTGAAGCTTTGTAGCTTCTGTATATAATGAATGACATATGAGTAGAAAATCATCAATAGACGCAAGGAAAATCCAAATCCTCTGACTCATCGTCAGGGAATATATCAAGAGTGGCTACGCTACCGGAAGTAAATCACTCGTCCGCGATGAAGGTATGGATATCTCCCCGGCGACAATTCGCAATGATATGAAACAACTCGAGGAGATGTGACTCGTCTATCAACCGTATAATTCGGCATGAAGACTCCCGACAACACGAGGTATTCGCATGTATGTCGACTATCTCATCGAGGTCGCACCTCAGCGATATATAGGTACACCTATTATGTCTCAGGAAGACTCTCTCGAATTTCACGATGATCGTCTCTACGACCTCGTCTCGGCACTTTCTCAAGCAACGCATGATCTGGCATTTTGTTCTTCACCTGACTCATGAATTTATTGTATAGCTGGAATCTCGCATTTCTTGCAAAAACATAGTGAAACACTCGCAGAACAGATATTCCCTATCCTCGATACAGTCGAAAATCGGACCCTCTTCACACGCACTATCACCAATCTCGCACAACCAGGACGGATAACCGTCTGCATCGGCGAAGAAAATATCCTCCCCGAACTCGAATCCTGTGCACTCATGGTCGCCGATATCACTCTCGCTGGTCACCGCTGTCATCTGGGGCTCCTGGGGTCAAAGAGAACCGATTATGGATTTAACCTCAGTGTGCTAAGAACGATGGGAGTCTAGTTTGGAAATGTTTGTTGATTTGTAAACGAATAAAACTTGTAGTCTCGCAAGGGATACTATAATTTCTGTACTTAATTACTTTTATGAAAAAACTCCTCCTCTCTTCTCTCGTCGCAACCAGTATTTTCGCTTTTGCTTACACGCAAACAGATGTCGACAATGCAAATTTTCTCGCAGAAAAAAATGTCGTCACAAAGCAAACAGATGAAAAGCTCTATCGTCTCGATAATACTATTACTCGTGCTGAGGCAGTATGAATTGCTCTAAAATTTAGAGGAGTTGAACTCCCAGAATGATATGTGTGCAAAAAATATTTCTCTGATGTCATAGATAATGATTGGATTTGTCGGGCTGTTGAGATAGCTGCTGATATGGGATTTGTCTCTCGTTCAAATAGCACATACAGACCTCAAGCAAATATCACTCGTGCCGAATCACTCGCTATGGTATACCAGGCAAGTAATCTCGATTCAAAAATTCCCACAGATTGGGAGACAAAGCTCACAATAAAACTCATGCAAGAAAAAATAAATCTGTTTATTCCTCAAGTATCTTGGCAAGGAGCTCTAATCAAAAAATCATTTTTACTTGGAATTCTTGATAAATCATCTCTCAATTATATAAAAAGTAGTCTTTATGGTTTTAGAGAAAATGATAATGCAACCCGTGCAGAAGTATTTAAATTCACTCGAAATACTTATAATGTCCGCGAACTCATGTCCGGTGAAGTAAGTCTCTAATTATTCATTTTTTAACCTTTTTCTTTTATGAAAAAATCACTCGTTATCATCATCGCGGTTATCGCGGTCGCAGGACTCTGGATAGTCGGACAGTATAATGGTCTCGTCGCAGGTCGAGCAGGCGTCGATGCCGCTTGGTCAAATGTCGAAGTCCAATACCAGAGAAGATCTGATATCATTCCTCAGCTCGTCGCAACCGTCGAGGGAGCAGCAAACTTTGAAAAAGGAACGCTCACTGATGTCGTCGAAGCTCGTGCGAAAGCAACTTCAGTGCAAGTGGATCCAACCAATGCAGAGAGCCTGAAAGCATTTACAGCAGCTCAGGGGGACCTCGGAGGTGCACTCTCTCGTCTCCTCGTGACAGTCGAAGCGTACCCAACACTCACAGCGACACAGGGATTCCGTGATTTACAATCTCAGCTCGAGGGAGGAGAGAATCGTATTGCAGTCGCTCGTGGTGACTATAACGGTGTCGCAAATTCGTGGAATGTAAAAGTTTCCCGTATTCCAACAATATTCATCGCTCGCCTCCTCGGATTCGACAAAGCTGCACTCTTCGATGCTACAGCTGGCAGTGAAAATGCACCAAAAGTAGAGTTCAATATACAGTAATGTCCCGAGTCATTGCGAGCATGGCGAAGCAATCCATTACCTGGATCGCCGCGTCATTCCATTCCTCGCGATGACAGCGACGAGTTTCTGTCGAGCGATTTATCTATAAGCTCTACCTCTTCAAATAGATGAAAAAACTTCCACTCCTTTGTCTTTTGTCTTTTGTACTTTGTCCTTGGACAGAAGTTTTTGGAGAGTTCGTAGTCCCCGCATTACCCACCTCCCCTGTCTACGACGAAGTAGGACTCCTGAGCAATGAAGAAAAAGCATCACTTGAAAATACCATTCTCGCACTTGAAGCAGAAACGAGCCATCAGATCGGCATAGCTATTATCAAAAGTTTACAAGGAAGAACGATAGAGGAAGTCTGAATCGTCCTCGCTCGCTCATGGTGAATCGGTCAAAAAAGTCTCGATAATGGTCTCCTCATACTCATAGCCCCAACCGAACGGGAGATGCGAATAGAGGTTGGTCGTGGGCTCGAATGAGTGATGACAGATTTGATGTCACAGAGAGTTATTGACGAGAACTTCACGCCAAATTTCAGAAATGAAGCCTACGGTGCTGGTCTCACAGAAGCAATCAACAGAATGACTCCCCTCCTGCGTGGTGAAGTCGTGGAATTGCCTGAAAAAACTGGACTCTCTGATGATGCTCTTGAGGGAATTATTATTTTTATTGTCGTCTTTGGATGGTTGATTCTGAGCGTATTGTCTGCATCGAAATCATGGTGGCTCGGTGGAGTCTTCGGAGGGGTAATCGGATTTTTTGTTATAGGAATCACTGGTGCTTTTCTGATAGGAATCATGGGTCTCATTCTCGATTTCTTTCTGTCGAAATTTGCCTACGGAAAAATATCTCTCCTCAAAAGTATGGGAAATAATCGATGGTGAGGCGGAGGATGATTTGGTGGAGGAAGTTCTGGAGGGGGCTGGGGTGGATTTGGCGGAGGATGATTTGGTGGAGGTGGTGCCAGCGGAAAATGGTAATTTGTCAATACTCTTCCTCCTGGAAATAGTATGCTCCTGCGTTGAATTATAGTGAAGAATCTGATAAGATGTCCATATACAACTCATGAAAAAGGCCCTTTTCCTCATACTTCTGACCGTCTGAACCTTCTTGTTTTTCGATGTGCTAGCGCAATCGTGGACTTTTAACTGCCCAACTGGAAACTGTCTCCGTGACGGTGTGAATAGGGCTGGTGCGACCATAGGTCAGTCATCTGGTGTCATCACAGGCAAGAGCCTCTCTCGAGCCGTCCAGGATGTCATAATCTACTTCTTGACCTTCCTGAGTCTCATCGCCGTGGTCTATGTGATGTGGGCTGGTGCTCAGATGCTCCTCTTCCCTGCAAGCGAAGAATCAAGCGAAAAAACAAAGAAAATCATTGTCTCAGTCATCGTTGGTATAGCCATTATCTGGTTTGCCTGGTGGATTGTGAGTACCCTCTTCTTCGTCCTCAATAACAGACAAGTACTGGCCAATAATTGGATACCAAAAGCGGTCGCGGAGACGCAAGTGAGAAATGTAGATTTCACCACCTATAGTCACAAAATCCGGGCACTAAAGTCAAAAATCATCGGCTGATATAGTCCTGAGGTGACTACAGAGCTTCATGTGCTCATCAATGGAGCGTATGATCATCTCCCTGATCGTGCTGATAAATATGTAAATAAACAGCTCTATGATCGCGTAAAGAAAGCAATTTCGGACTACGACCTTCATCGTGAGGAGATAGACAGGGGTATTCTCGAAAACGCTATTGACGCCTTTCTCGAACAATCACAGACATTTTCTATACAGGGAAACATCACCGCTACTCCTCGAGATGGTGATGCACCGCTCTCTGTCACACTCGAGGGGAGGAATATCATCGATAGCAGCGGTACGCTTATTCCTGACGCGAATTATTCATGGTGGGTGAGGACTGCTGAGGGGCCACGAATCCTGGGGAGAGGCAAGACAATCAATTATATATTTCAAGAAGAAGGCACCTACACCGTCTATCTCACTGTCAATTCTGCGAGTAGAAATAGTCGTAATTTTGTTGATGTTATCAGTTTTGAAGACCAGGTAACAGTCGAAGTGGGTCAGGCGAAATTGAAACTGCTTGTCTTTTTCAATGACCAGCTCGCTACAGATATGGTAAAGATTCCCTCGCGTGAATCAACACAAAAAATCCTCATAGATGCGACACAGACAAAATTTTCATCTGGTTACACTATTCTCTCAACTGAGTGGAATTTTGGGAATGGAAACACTATTACTCGAGAATGACCTCCTATTGTCGAGGCTCAGGACTATAAAGAAGGTGAATACACTGTCAAAATAACTCTCACCCGAAACGATGGCGAGATCTTCACGAGAAATATACTGCTCAAGATAGGTGATCCCATTGCTGCTATCTCTGTGAATAATCCCAATCCAAACAAAGGTGAAAATGTCGTATTTCAAGCAAAAAAAGTCAGTGAAG
>JBFZBA010000033.1:0-6100 GCA_041308705.1 Candidatus Altimarinota bacterium | reverse complement strand
CCCGAAGCACTCGAAAAATTCTCCCACACATACTCGACCTATACTGCCGAAGTGGAAGGTATCGATTCTTATATTTATGATGACAAAATTGTCGTCGGGAAAGTCCTCGCTTGGAAACCACATCCAGACTCAGATAAGCTCTGACTCGTACAAGTCGATGCAGGGAGCTGTGGTAAGCACGAGATAGTCTGTGGTGCACCAAATGCTCAAACCTCGAAGTATGTCGCTGTCGCCCTCGAAAATGCCCAACTTCCCGGAGGTCTCATCATCACTCGCCGAGAGATTCGTGGTATCGATAGTTGTGGAATGATCTGTAGCCTTGATGAATTACATCTTCAAACCGATCGTGCTGAGGGGATATTTCCACTCGAGACAGTCTGGGATTCAAGCTTACTGGAGAAACATCTTGGAAAAGCGTTTGGACAGCTGACTCTCGCTCTCCCAGGTCATGATGGAGATATCGAATACGCGATGAACGATGTTGTTTTTGACCTCGATAATAAATTCATCACCAATCGTCCTGATCTCTTTTCCGTCGTAGGAAATGCTCGCGAGATTGCCTGCATCGAAAAGCATGAATTTAATTATGCTCCAACATGAAAGAATGAGAAGCAAGATGCAAATGAATTACAAATAAAAATAGAGTCTGATAAAGTCCTGAATTACCTCCTCACAGAATATACACTTCCAGACCTTCCCGCTTCACCTTTTCTCATCCAGACTCTTCTCCGACGATCAAGCCAGGGCTCACACGGACTCCTCCCAGACCTCACAAATATCGTCATGACTGAGCTCGGTCAGCCGATGCATGTTTTTGATGCAGACACAGTGCAGGGGAATATCACTCTCCGCATGGCAAAAAAATGAGAAGCATTTCTGTGACTCGATAACAAAGAATATACGCTCACACCTGACGACCTCGTTATCGTCGATGAAAAACAAATACTTGCTCTCGCTGGTGTCATGGGTGGCGAATCATCTGGAACAAGCGAATCAACTCGTCGCATTTTCGTAGAATCTGCGTCATTTGATGCGGTCACGGTTCGTAAGACTTCTCAGAGACTCGGTATCCGTACGGATAGTTCTATGCGTTTCGAAAAAGGGGTAGACAGGACTGCTCCGCACCTCGCTCAGACTCGCTATGCCGAGCTCCTCCATTTCTTCATCTCAGGAGCCAAGGCAGGGAAGCAATCAGTTATTACTACAAAAAATACTCCAACTGTTATCAGTCTCACACAGGAGAGTATCATGAGAAAAATCGGCAGAGATATCCCAGAGGCAGATATCACAGATATTCTCACTCGACTCGGATTCCAAGTAGAAGTGAAGAAATGAGCCTACAGTATCACCGTTCCATCATGGAGAGACACGGGGGATATCACACTCCCAGAGGATATTATCGAGGAAATTGCCAGACATTTTGGCTATGAAAACATACCAGGTGAACCACTTCCAGGACCTCTCGCGACTGCCCGAGTTCACGGACACGATGTGATGACACAGGGCATCACTCGATTTTTCTCAGAAAAGGGATACAGAGATGTCTACACCTATCCCTTCACGCTCGCAGAGAGATTTGCACGATTCTCTGATAAAAATCCTGCCATCATCCAGAATACTTCTGAAAATCGCACTCATCTCCGTGCTCATCTCGCCGAGAATCTCCTCGAACTCGTCGCAAATAGTTACCGTACACATACAGACGGAGCATTTTTTGAATTCTGACCGATATTTGATGGAGATGAATGGCTCCAATGAGTCGGTGTCATCTGGTGAAAAGATGTAGAAATCCTTCAAGCAGATCTCACGAGCTATATGATGACCTACTTTGGTACTCCAGGAATGATAGCACAAGGAACAAGTGATACCAAACTCTTCGCACCGCAGGCATATGGAGAAATAGTGGATGAATGAGGAGATGTCGCGCTCCGATTCGGTCTCGTGCGACCCACTCTTCTTCCGATGTTTGATATTGATGATATAGATGTCTTCGCATTTCAGATAGTGAAGATGCCAGACCTTCACAGGGCTATGAAATTCACACCACTCGTAGAATTCCCAGGTACTCGTCGAGAGCTCAATATCATCATGCCCGAAGAAACCCCAGTTGCCGTGGTCACCGCTATAGTCCGAGCATCCCACGAATGGATATCAGATATTGGGGTGTCGGAGATATATCGTGATGAATCACACATAGGAATTGATAAAAAATCAGTCGTTGTCTCATTTTTGATTCGCAATAATGCTGCGACTATCACCGATGAAGAAGCCGCAAAAATCCAGGAAACAGTTATCTCAAAACTCGCAGAAAATAGCTACCAATTGCGCTCAGCGTAGCATAGTGAAATAATTATTTGCATTCTTTTCTATTATGAATAGTATACCTATACCTGAGGTGTAGGTATATACCAAAGGTACTTTATCTCCTCTGTTCTCCGTAGTGTTATTTTATTTAAGATGAAACTACGAAGGATGAATCACCAATTTTATTATGGGAAACTGCAATTGTCAGACTACGAGTACATGCGCGTGTGAGAATTGTTCTTGCACAGGATGCGGTAAGTAGTTCTATTTCTCCATCCCGCCTCGGCGGGGTGGGTTTCTTTTTAAATATGAAAAAATATTCACCCCTCATTTTCGCTGTCTTAATCATAATTGCTGCGACCTACCTCCTCTGCCAGCTCTTCTGATATCCTCTCTTTTCTATGATGGGTATGAATATGCTCATGGGATCATGGTTCACTGTTTTTGGAGCTTCGAAGCTCATGAATGTCTCTGGTTTTGTCGCGAGTTTCCGTCAGTATGATATTGTCACCAAAAAAATTCCACTCTATGGTTACGCGTATCCTTTTATTGAATTTTTCCTTGGTCTTGCGTATATTTTTGATAATATTATGACCTACTGGCTCCCCATCAATATCGTTACCGTTGTCATATCGTCACTCACAACTATCGGCATAATCCGTAGTTTTTCTCATCCGACAGAAATCCACTGTGCATGTCTCGGAGCACATACTGAACTGACACTCTGATGGGTTACTCTTGTGGAGTGTGGAAGTATGATTATTATGGCGCTTGGCATGATCCTCTGGATGTTATAATTCTTATCTCTCTTTTATGATTCAATCTAATCCCGCACTTCAGAAGAAGCTGCTCCTCGCCGTCAAAAAAGCACAAGGAACTCTCTCAAAGGTAAATCAAATGATAGAAGACGATTGCTATTGTGGTGATGTAGGCCAACAGATAAATGCTGCTATCGGACTCCTGCGAGGCGTCAATCTGGACCTCATGAAAAATCATCTCCTGTGTTGTGGTCGCACCGACCTCTCTGATAAAAATTCCAAAAAAGGTGAACAATTCGTCGAAGAATTTAGCCGTATCTGGGATGTCTCTACCCGTAAATAATTATTTCTTTATTTTTTTCTTATGAAAGAACCACTTTTTCCTCGTCATACAGCAACCCTGCTTCAATACATCGGTATTGGTCTCATATCGGGCGCGATTAGTCATGGATTTTTCTCGGGTTTTCGGAGTCTCGTCACTGCAGTCATAGGTGTGATAGTCTTTGTTTTTGGGCTTGTCTATGAACGCCATCTTTCAGGTTCAAAAATTGATATGGGCAAGGTTCTCCTCATTGGTATAGTGTTTTCTATCAGTACGGCGATGGTTGCTGGTGGTTTCCAGCATTTCCTCGATTCCCCATGGAGGAGCGCCTGGATTATCCCGCTCGGATATTTTATCTCTCTGCTGGTTTTTCGTGAAAAAGAAGGTATCAAAAATTCTTTCTCTGATACTCTTGGTCGCGCAGTGCTCGTCACCAGCATACTTCTCCTCATTTGTTATCCCCTTGCTCGTATTACTCCCGCACAATTCGATAATCATCATGGAGATGGTCACGCTATGGTAGAGCAAAAATATGACAAAGACTTCGCTCTCCGCGAACATTGTAAACAGATGCCGGAGATGCAGGGTTGTGAAAAATTTATGGATAAGGGGCAGATGAGCGGCATGAACCACGATATGATGGATCATGGGAGCATGGTAACCTCCGAAGAAGGATTCGTCGTCAATATGATTCCTCATCACCAGGAAGCCGTTGATACAGCTCGCCTCGTCCTAGCGAGAGGGGACAGTGCAGAGCTCAAAAAGCTCGCCCAAGCTATCATCACCGCTCAGGAAAAAGAAATAACGATGATGCAGAAATGGTCAAAAGATTGGAATTATTCTACTGTGAAGTCTAGCTACCAGAATATGATGGGGGATGGGACGAAGCTCTCAGGGAAAGCTCTCGATACATGGTTCCTCCAGGGTATGATAATGCACCACATAGGGGCAGTACAGATGGCAGAATCTCTCCTGAAGCTCGATGCTCGCAAAGAAGTCTCAGATTTTGCTCGAGAGGTCATCCGTGTCCAGAGTGAAGAAATATCTCAGATGAAGCTCATGCTCGGAGACAGTATGATGATGCACAGGGGCGAACAACACAATCATTAATTCACTTTACAAGAAGCTATAGGCGTCTATGATTCTTGTATGGAAAACAACAGAGATATGCAAATTGCTTTTCAGGAAGCATTAAAATGTCTTGAATCAGTCAATCATATAAAAGAGGTTTTTATACAGGTTTTAGATGGTGACACTGTTGGTCACAATGCTGAAGATAAGGAAGGCATACTCGATATATGGAATCAATTACCCGATTTATTGGAAAGAGAAAAAGAACAAGTACTACATGTCATATCTGAAGCTGAAAAATTTACTTGAAGTGATCATTTTTGAGCACTTGACTGACTTATAAAATGACACTATTGGGATTCAGTACAGGATGCCAAGCAAGCTCTAAGTAACATACTCAACCAGACTTCTTTTTACCAACTTCTTTCTCGGGCAGAGCATACCGAGCAGACTGTTGATTTTTTGTGGAATACATTTGAATCAACTCAGAGGTATTTTTTTATGGTCCTCAGGAATAAGCAATTGAAGGCAAAAACAATCAAGAGGCACACAAATAGATGTATCAAAGTGAGAGATAGGCTCGGTAACGAGATAACAAACCTCATGAATCTCATCGAGGAGGTCATAGAACATCCTACATTTGGGACGATGGATACTGAGAGGCGAGAACTCTATCATGCTAAATGGCATACCTATCTCCAGAAGTGTCATGAGCTCAATGGGAATTAAATCCAGATAAAATACTTGTAAGTTTTTCGGTATAAATATACTTCTATATTAGTTATGAAAGAATTACAAGGTCTGATATCTGAAACAAATAAACTCCTGGATCACGCAGGTTTTGAAATGTCAGTTCCTCTCGGACAAGAAGGAGTCCTCTATGAAGTATCAGAGACTACTTTTTGATTACCTCAAGGGATTGGCAGAATAGACGAGTTGAGGAGTGATTATGTGGAACGAAAAGGTATAGGAATGACGGTACCCCCTATAGCTGGACTTCCGGAGGTGCTTGCTGATACTCAAGCAGCTGCGACAAAAATAGTTGCGATTCAAGGAAAATATATCGATGCGCTTCATGATAATACGCCACTCAATGCACGGAGTAAAAAAGCCCCCTATAAATCACGAAGTTCTGAAGTATTTCAGAGATTTTCAGATATGGCGTGAGAACTGATGAGTGCCTAGAATCTCAAAATTTCTCAAATAAAAATCCGAATCGGCAACTCTATCACTCTTCACGAGGGTGAAATCTCTGTATCATAAGGAGGCAATCTAACCCCTCTTCCTATGAAATACCTCTCACTCCTCCTCGTATCGCTCGTGCTCGCATCATGTAGTCTCACGAGCAAACCCGCTACTCCGACTGTCTCAGGCGAAGTCAAAACAGGCGCTACCGTCACCGAGGTATTCGGTGATGTGAGCGATGAAGTCGTCGCAATCGAAGTGTCGCAGGGTGACCTGAAGGGATACTTCGTGCGTCCAAAAAATATGGAAAATGCTCCTGGTATCGTCATGATCCATGAATGGTGGGGACTCAATGAGACGATTCGCGAGATGGCTCGTGTGCTCGCGAGTGAAGGCTACCAAGTCTTTGCCATTGATCTCTATGGTGAAGTCGCAACCACTCCAGAAAAAGCTCGTGAAC
>JBFZBA010000032.1:0-21240 GCA_041308705.1 Candidatus Altimarinota bacterium | reverse complement strand
TAAAAATGGACTAATATTTAGTGTATTTTATAATTTTTTTTGTCAAATTAAATAAAAATCATTATAGTACAGCTCATGCAAATCACCTCATCACAACTTCGACAGAAGTACCTCGATTTTTTCCGTTCGAAAAATCACGCAATAATACCATCAGCTCCACTTGTTCCTGAAAATGATGCCTCTGTCCTCTTCAACACGGCAGGTATGCAGCCACTTGTCCCATACCTCCTCGGGGAAAAACATCCAATGGGAAATCGTCTCGCGGATGTCCAGAAATGTGTGCGAACAGGCGATATCGATGATGTCGGTGATGATACACACTGTACATTTTTTGAGATGCTGGGGAACTGGTCTCTCGGTGATTATTTCAAGCAAGGATCTATCGAGATGAGCTGGGAATTTCTCACTTCGCTTGATTGGCTTGGACTCGATCCAAAAATGCTCTCTGTGACCGTCTTTGAATGAGATGAAAATGCTCCGAGAGATGAAGAAAGTGCTGATATATGGGTCGGTCTCGGTATGCCTCGAGAGCGTATTGCTTACTTACCTGCTGAGGATAACTGGTGGGCGGCTGGTCCGACGGGTCCATGCGGTCCTGATACCGAGATATTTTATTGGGTAGGGGAAGGTGAACCACAGTGAAATAAAGGAACGCATTCATCTGAGTGGATGGAAATCTGGAACAATGTATTTATGCAGTTCAATAAAAAGGCTGATGGAACACTCGAATCTCTCCCAGCGCAAAATGTCGATACAGGTATGGGGCTTGAGAGGACTCTCGCTGTCATCAATGGTAAAAAAACTGTCTATCACACTGACCTCTTCGAAAACACTATTGAACACATCAAGCGAATTGTTGGTGAATCAAATTTCAACGAAAGGGGAGCTCGCATCATCGCAGATCATATTCGTACTTCAGTTCATATGATTGCTGACGGTGTAAAGCCGAGTAATACCGATCGAGGCTACATCCTCCGTAGACTTATCCGTCGAGCGATTCGTGAAGCACATAAGATGGGACATGAAGATGCTTGTCTCGCTCAAGTAGCTCGTGACTTTATCCATATCTATCAAGATGTGTATGAATCTGTGAAAAATAATGAAACAGTAATCATTGATGAAATAAGCATGGAGGAGAGTAAGTTTCAGAAGACGATTAAAAATGGATTTCGTGAACTCTCAAAATTGAAATCAATAGATGGGAAAGAAGCATTTATGCTTTTTGAAACCTACGGCTTGCCAGTTGAGATGATTCGTGAAGAAATTCTAGAAAATGGTGGGGAAATCCCTGAGAATTTTCAAGAAGATTTCGATGTCGCCATGACCGCTCATCAAGACCTTTCTCGTACAGCCTCGGCTGGTATGTTCAAGGGGTGACTCGCAGATCATAGCGATATCACGATTTCTCTTCACACTGCCTGTCATCTTATGCTTGCCGGTCTTCGAAAAGTGTTAGGAGAACATGTCATGCAAGCTGGTTCCAATATTACACCCGAGCGACTCCGATTTGACTTCACTCATCCAGAAAAGATGACACTAGAACAAATTCAATCAGTGGAAGACTTCGTCAATGGAGCTCTCAAAGCTCATATCACTGTCACTATGACCGAAGAGCCAAAAGACAATGCAAAAGCTCGCGGAGTCCTCGGTGCTTTCTGGGAGAAATATCCTGAAACAGTCAAAGTGTACAAGATGGTAGGGGATGACGGTATCACTTATTCGGAGGAGCTCTGTGGAGGTCCTCATGTCGAAGAGTCTTCGAAAATGGGAACATTTAAAATTCTGAAAGAGGAAGCTTCGTCAGCAGGCGTTCGTCGTATTAAAGCAATTCTTAATTAATTTTTTATATGAGCTTTTTAGGTAACCTTTCTTATCGTGAACTAGAAGAACGGAGGCCTGTTCCTCATCATAGACCTTCATGTTTGATTTCAAATGATTGATTAACAGAAGATCAAATAGCCGATCTGAACTATGTATTTGCGCATTACGCTGATATTGTTATGTGACATTTAAGTCCTATTAGACCTACTGAAGAATCACCAAAATAATTATGGCTCATTCCTCAAAAATCATCGTTGAAATTCTTCGCACTACAGCTGGTGTCGGTAAACAAGGCGAGACAAAGGAAGTCTCTCTCACCTATGCTCAGAATAAGCTCTTTCCAGAAGGAATAGCTCGCGAATACAAGGCTGTGGCATCGAAAGATGAAAAGAAGGCTAAAATTTATACCAATCGTTTTGATATCGTGAAGCGACTTCATGAGAAAGTTCTTCAAATCGAAATTCCTCACAAGGCAGGACATCTGTCAGAGACAGTAGATGAGGATTGGCTTGTCGCGAAAATTCGAGATAAGTTTCATGTGACACTCTTACCTGATATGATTCGTCTGGATGAAAAAAATATCAAAAAAGCAGGGAAACACACAGTCCATATAGACCTATCTGCTGATGCGTACGCTCAGATAATTCTTGATATTCGATAAGAAAAATGCAAAATTCAAAGTGCAAAAAGCAAAATGACGGAATTTATTTAACGAATTAAACAAATAAAACACATTAAACCTGCTAAACTATGTATTTAGGAATTGATTATTGAACTCGGAATATCGGAGTCGCTATCGCGGAGATAGGGATTGCTATTCCTCATGCCGTATACGACCATGAAGAATTTTTCTTAGAACTCCCAGAGCTTATAAAAAAACGGAAAATAAAAACTATCGTGATAGGGGAGGCGATAGGGTATGATGCCTATGGCAAGCAAAAAAAATTCTTCGAAAAAGCTATCGAACGAATACAAAAAGCTGCTCCTGGTGTGCAGATTGAGATCCAGGATGAAGATCTCACTACTTTTGAAGCTCAAGAATCTCTCGGCAAGCTCCAATCAGATGAACACCTTGATGATATAGCAGCAAGTATTATACTGCAGAGGTATCTCGATAAACAATAATGAAAAAAATATCCCCCTCAGAAATTGCTCAAAACAAAAAAGCCCTCTTTGACTACGAAGTCATAGAGGAGCATGAGGCAGGTATCGAGCTTTTTGGTTGGGAAGTGAGGAGTATGCGAGAAAAATGAACTCAGCTCAAGGGGAGCCATGTTATCATCCACAAATGACACGCCAGAATCGTCGGTATGCATGTGAGCCCTTACAAATTTGCACAGGATGCTGATGTCGGAGTGAAGCGAGATAGGAAATTATTCCTCCATAAAAATGTCATGCTCCGACTCGAACAAAAAACAGGGGAGGAGGGGATGTCACTCATTCCTACCAGAATTTACTTCAAATGAAACCTTATTAAGGTAAATATAGCACTCGGAAAAGGTCGTAAAAAATACGATAAACGCGAAGTGCTAAAAAAACGCGATACTCAGAGAGCTATCGCGGTGGAATTGGGGAGAAAGCTAAGATAATTACAATATTTCCTGTCTCAGATCATCGTTATCTTTTTCAGGAGGAGTTCCTTTTTTATTTTTTCCGTCCATTAAAAAGTGAGCTACTTGATCTCTTTTTTCTTGCTCTATTTTGCTTATTCGCGGTTTTCTTTTCTCTCTACTTCCAAGTAAGTGTTCTCACTCTATTGCTAGTGATTGGTAAGTCATAGGATAAGTTAATAAGTATTTTTTCTGGAGCCACGAACGGGAGTTGAACCCGTGACCTCATCCTTACCATGGATGCGCTCTACCAACTGAGCTATCGCGGCGTTCGTGAGATTATAGTGTATGCTGTATAATTGCAAAATTTTTTGCGTCTCTGGGTTTTTTTGTACAATGCAGCCCATATGAAGCTGTTTGTTTTTGATACAGAAACTACTGGATTTGTAGAGCGGGAAGGGCCTATCGAGGTGCAGCCCTATATTGTTCAGTTTTCTGGTATTTTATTGGAATTGCAGCCTGACAAGACTCTCCTCGAGGTCGATCGCATTGATGCGTATGTGAAACCACCTATTTCTATTCCTTTTTGAGCGAGCCAAGTGCATGGAATATATGACAAAGATGTGGCTGATAAATGACCTATTTCTGACCAGATGCATATATTTCTCTCCTACCTCAATGGTGCCGACATGGTCGTTGGTCATAATATTGAGTACGATGAATCAGTGATAAATTACGAGCTTCAGAGACTTGGTCGACGAGGAGACTATAATCCTCAGAAGACTCTCTGTACTATGAAGACAACAGTTGATTTTTGTGCTATACCAGGTAGGGGAATCGGGTACAAATTTCCAAAACTCAATGAACTGTATAAGAAACTTTTTGGTGAGTATTTCGAGTGAGCCCATAGTGCTATCTACGATGTAGAGGCAACTGTTCGGATACTTCAAAAATTGATATCTCAGTGAGTCGTTCAGATTGAAGAAAATACAGTTATGCGACTCTTCTAGAATAACCCAGAGATAAAACAGATAGAGTCAATAAAATCAGGTTGCGAAATAATGAAAAAGCGTACACTCTACGCGTATATTCATCCCTAATTATTCCTATGCGTTTCCTAGCTAATAGAAAAAAGTTTTATGTTGTTTCTGGAACACTCGTTGTCTTATCTCTCTTGTCATTCTTTTTTGTTCCAAAGAATTATGGTATCGATATGACTGGTGGTCTCCAGATAGCATATTCTTCAGAAGATATCGTATCCCCTGAAAAACTCGAAAAAGTACGCGAGGATGTCATCAGCTCCTATGTTTTTAACTGAAAAGATATCATTACCGATGTTCTGATCTATACCGTCAATACCAACGATATTCGTATGGATATAGGCCTCGTGTCCGAATCCGATATCCAGGTTTCTCAGATGCAAGTTACCGATATACGCAATTCACTTCCAGCTTTTTTTCAAAAAGAAGCAATAGTTGTTTCTGAGCTCTCATTTGTATCAGTTGGTAATTCGTTTGGTAAATTTGTCCTCGATCGTGCCTATCTGACACTCACGATGTGTCTCATAGCTATAGCTATATACCTCATGTTTGCTTTCCGAAAATCCATAGAGGGTACATCGAGTTTTTCTTTTGGCGCCATTACTCTCGGAACCCTTGTTCATGATATCATAGTGGCGAGTGGTATATTTATATTGCTTGGACTTTTCTTCCCAGTGCTCAAGATCGATACATTTTTTGTGACAGCTATTCTCACAATACTGGGCTTTAGTATCAATGATACTATCGTCATCCTCGACCGTATACGATCGAATTATAAAAGCAAAAAATCCCAAGATAAGAGAACAACAAAACAAATTTTTGAAGAATCTATTCAGGTGAGTCTCAGGCGTTCTTTTTATACCTCCATGACACTGATTATAGTATTGTTTTCTATGCTCTTTTTTGGTCCAGATGCACTTGTGGGCTTTACGACTTTGATGCTTCTGGGTACTCTTGTGGGGACTTATTCGTCTATCTGTCTCGCAGCACCTGTTCTCTACGACATTAATTCCTCAAAAAAAATCTAACACAAGTATCAAATTATGGATAATCGTTTTCGCCGCGAAGAAAATATATCGCGTCAACCTATAAAAAAATCAGAAAAAAATAAAAAACATGTACCAGAAAAGCATGATCAAGAAAAAAAAGCGGATTCTTCTTTTGTCTCGCATTTCATGGAATCGTATAAAAAAGCTACCAAGAATCATGTTCTTCGCAATTCCGTCCTACTCACTATAGTTCTTTTCTGCGCTCTTTTCTCTATATCTTTGGCTCTACCACGAGTTTTTTCAATTCATTTTGATGCGTCGAGTATTTTTAGTATTTTCAATCAATCGTGATCTACAGCATCTTCTACTGAAGAGAATACTGGCGACATGGATATCCTCATACTGGGCCGCGGTGGAAGAGGAAATAGCGCTCCAGATCTCACTGATTCTATCATTCTTACACACTACAATAAAGAGAAAAACAGTTTTACCACACTCTCTATCCCGAGAGATCTTCTCGTACAATCAGATAAGCTTGGTCGTGTCAAAATAAATGAACTGTACTCTAGTACCAAAAAAACGCTCTGAGAGGAGGCTGCTATGACTCATCTCGTGGAGATGGTGAATCAGATAACTGGTAGAGATGTGAGAATGTATATGTTGATTGATTTTACAGGATTTCAAAAACTTATCGATGCGGTCGGTGGTGTAGACATAGAAGTGCCTGAGCGTCTTTACGACCCCGAATATCCCGCTGCTAATTGGTGATATACTGTTGTGAATATACCTGCGGGATTTCAGCATTTTGATGGAGATAAGGCACTTAAATATTCTAGAAGTCGTCACACGACGAGTGATTTTGACCGCTCGAGGAGACAACAGCTCGTCATCCAGGCCCTTCGTGAGAAGATGACTTCCTTGGAGATACTCTCTTCGCCTACGAAACTTGAGTGAATCTACTCTATTCTCAGTGATTCTGTGCAGACCAATGTATGACTCAAGGATATGTATAAATTTGCTAAAATAGCCTCAAAAGTTGAAAAGCAGGATATCCACAGCTATGCCCTTGATGCTTCTTGTTTCAATGCCCTCAAGCTCTGTGAACCAGGAGGGCTCATCTATAGTCCTGGACGAGAATTATTCAACGGTATGTCTGTCCTGCTTCCTAAAAAAGTAAGTACCACCCCTGTGGATACTTATGAGACTATTCGTACTTTTGTATGAATCATTACGCAGTACCCTTCACTTCCAAAAGAACCAGGTATCGCGGTCGTGAACGCTTCTGGGAAGACAAATCTGGCTCTTACTATAGCCCTCAAGCTCAAATCAATAGGCATCCCTGTTGATGAAACACAAATCAAAAATCAGCCTGAAAAAGTGGAAAAAACTTTTATTCGATATAATTCATCTATAATACAGTCTGACAGTATCTTACTCGAGGCTATTGGTCTCACATTTTCATGAGAAAAAAGAGAAGCTACTGATGCAGAAAAGATTTCCATGGTTGTCCCGTATGAGCTCGTGCTTGGTCGCGACGCATCACTTTACTTTCAATAAAATATGTACCCTCAACGCAATACCCGCATGCGCAGAAACCTCATCACAGGGACCTCTCACTGGTACCGGCTTAAGCATATAGTCAGAGACCCGCAGATCAGACTCTGGTCTGGCATAGTAGCCGGTGTATGACTTTTGCTTTTTTATGCAATATTTCTCTTCGGAATGCCTTCTATATCTGACATAGAAACTTCTTTCAAAGAAAGTAGCATCATCTATGACCGTGAAGGAAACCAAATTTATACTGTATATGGGGGAGATGAAAATCGTCAGTATATCCCCTACGATCAGATATCCAAGCATACAGTCAATGCTCTTGTTGCCATGGAAGACCAGAGATTTTTTAGTAATATTGGATTTGATATTTTTGGTATTGCTCGTGCTGGTATTACCTGTAGTCTCGGTGGGCGCTGTTCTGGGGGATCATCTCTGAGTCAACAGCTCATCAAAAATACTCTCCTGATGAATGAGAGCCTCTATCGTCGGAAGGTTCAAGAAATTATCCTCTCTCTGCAGCTCAATATCCGATTCTCAAAAGAGAAGATCCTAGAACTTTATCTCAATAAGATTTCTTTTGGTTCAAACTCGTATGGTGTGGAGCAAGCATCCCGTCGATTCTTTGGTAAACCAGCCAAGGATATAAATATCCTCGAGTCTTCTATTATCGCCTCACTTCCAAAAACCCCAACAGGGTACAATCCCTATTCTCGTCGAGATAGACTGATGGGGTATATTTATTATCATGATACAAAGGGTACTCAAGAAGGAATTGTCAAAGTGGACCCTCTCAGTAATCCAGAAGTTTTCAAAACATTTAAGACAGCATTATCTGGTATTCGCTTTACGAGTGAGCGAGGATTTTCTCGTGTCTGTGGTATCGGACCATTTATTTGAAAAAAACAGTTTGAAAAGAAGCTTGGAGATGACTGTCTCACTGTGGCAAAAAAAGACCTTCTCGATTTCTTTAACAGTTTGCAACTCTCTACCAATGTAGTTCAAGAAAATATATCATCCACCGTCATAGTAGAGTATGAAGTAGGACGAAAGGACCGAGTACTCATGCGTATGTACGAGGACGGATATATCAACGATGCAGAGTATAGGGACGCATTTATTCAGGGCCTGGATTATGCTTTTCAGGACCCAAAGGAATCTATCAAATACCCCCACTTCGTTTTCTACGTGAAGGATTATCTCGTCAATCTCTATGGTGAAGATTTTTTCCAACAAGGATGATGGAAAATATACACAACTATCGATCCAAAGCTTCAAGATCAAGCTGAAGACATCATTGATTCATACGCTGCTAGTACCTTCAAAAGTTACGGAATTAATAATGGTTCTATGGTGGCTCTTGATACAAATACTCGTGATGTTGTCGCCATGGTTGGTTCTCAGGATTACTTCAACAAGGATATCGATGGCGAAGTAAATGTTATGACCTCGCTCAAGCAGCCATGATCAAGCATGAAGCCGATTATCTATGCCCGTGCATTTGAGAAAAATTCACTCAGTACTGATACGCCTATATTTGATGTAGAAATGAGCTTTGGCACTTATAAACCAAAAAACTTTGATGGAGAATTTCTCTGACCTATGACTATCAGAACTGCACTCGATGCTTCCCGAAATATTCCCGCTATCAAGATGTACTATATGGCGCTCGAGGACTCTGGTAATACAGGAGTTCAACAAGAACATAATCTCGTAGAATACCTGCAAGGTCTCGGTCTCAATTCTATCGAAAAGCGCGAAGAAAATAATCTCTACGGACCCCCTATTGTGCTTGGTTCTGCAGAAGTTCGTGGTATAGATTTTGCTGCTGCATATGCTGCATTTGCCAATAATGGACAACTCCTTCCTCCTAACCCTATTCTCAAGGTTTTTGACCCTCAAGGAAATGAAATCAAGATCGATCCATCTACGCCAAAACAGGTCGTATTACCTGCCGCCGCTTATATGATTACTGACATTCTTGCCGATAGTGGTGCACGACCTGCTGGTTGGAATAATTTTCTTGCCCTTGCTGGTGGACGAAAAGCAGCTGTAAAAACAGGAACCTCGAGTAAAAAAGTCTGAGAAGCTACACTTCCACGAGATCTCTGGACTGTCGGATATACCCCACAATATACAACCGTCGTATGGACTGGTAATACTGATGGAAAGCCTGCGAGTGCCCGAGCGAGTGGTATGGAATCGAGTGCACTTATATGGAAAAAATTCATGGATTTTGCACACACAGATTTACCAAAACAGGATTTCACTAAGCCTTCTGATGTAGGAGGAACTGGCAAATTTCTCTACATAAATGGTAAGAAACCAGAAGTTCTCAGCTCATTTAATCCTGAAAAAATCCAGGTCGATATTCTCTGTAATGGTCGAGTGAGCGACGCAACTCCAAAAGACGCTATCCGTGATGCAGTTATACTCGACAAAGCTTTCCCTATAGAAGATAGTTATTCGAGCTGGAGAGAGCCAGTTGATGCATGGCTGTGAAGTGAAAAAGGTCGTGCTTACCTCATTCAAAAATTATGACTCACAGAAGAAATGATGACAGTCGTTGCTAAACCAGAAAATATCTGTGAAAGACCCTCTGAAAGTATCCCACAATTTACGACAACTCTCACTGATAATATGGAACTTTTCCCGGGTCTCTATCCGATAGAAGTAACATTTCAATCACAGCATCCCATGAAAGAAGCACAAATACTCATCAATAATAAGCTCTACCGAGGAATCAATCTCAATGATCAAAAAGAAGGTACAGTAAAAGCTGAATTCAGCGTGAGCGGTAGTGATGGGGGGAGTCAGGTTGTGACAGTTCGCGTTATTGATACATTTTGATACAGCACTTCACGAAATTATCGCGTGCAAGTCCTCGGCAAGGATAGTGCCAGCCCAACCATTAAAACTGATAATCCTTCTGTTATAAATGTGAAATCTGGCCAACAGGTCACACTGTCTGGATCAATCAATGATGAAAGCGATGTCTCAAAGATCCAAATCTTTGTGAATGATGTCATCTATGGTACTTTACAAGGTGTCAAGAAGTATAACTTTACTCTCAAAACTCCTGGGGACCTCGCTGTAGGTAAACATACTATCAGTATCCAGGTGACAGACTTTCAGAAAAATGTAGCTACCCAGATTCACACGGTCAATGTGCAATAACCACCTACTGCATTTTCGTATTGAGTTTTGCTTCCACGAATTCACGGTTTTTTGCAAATTTCTCCCGAACAACTGTCTGTAATTTTAGAGCATCCTGTATACCAGCTCGCTCCGGGAGCAGGTCTGGTCGTATGAGTTTGCCGTGAGTGACTATTTTTTGTCCTTGTTGTGTCGTCTTCAGGGTAAAATTATACAGTGGTTGTTCTACGAGCGTCTGGGGCGAGAGAGCGGTGTTCATATTGGGAGCCAGCATTTTCGCATCAGTAGAACCTATATGAAATACTGCCATATTGCCTACATTTCCCATAATGGCATCCATGAGGTGTGTGGATACCTGATTGATGTATTGATGTGCTATGACGAGACCTAGTCAGTATTTACGAGCTTCTGAGAAAATATCCGTGAAGCTGTCAGTAGCAAAATTTTGGAATTCGTCGACATAGAGCCTAAATGGTTCTCTTTTTTCTGGTTCTGTATTTGCACGACTCATGACATCGAGCTGAAATTTACTGACAAGGAGAGAGCCTAGCATATCACTGACATCTTCTCCTATTTTTCACTTTGAGAGATTTGCGAGAAATATTTTCTTGTTATCCATGATCCAGCGAGGGGAAAAGCCCGATTGAGGTTGGCTCACAATGTTTCTAATAAGGGGCACGGAGAGGAATTGACCTACTTTATTGAGAATAGGGCTTACGACTTCTGTTTGCTTGGTGCTACTGAGACTATTGAATTCATCAGCCCAGAATCGGCGTAAAAAAGGATTTGTGACTTTTGCGATATAGTTTCTGCGGAATTCTTCGTCTGAGAGGAGGAGTGTGAGGTCGAGTAGAGTGCTTCCGTCACGCTCTAGGAGGGTGAGGGTAGCATTTCTGAGGACATACTCGAGTCGAGGCCCCCAGCTATAGCCAAATATCTTTTTGAAGACTCCTACGATGGAACTCGCTATAAGGGAAGGGAATTGGTGGTGGGTATTTTCGAGAATATTGAACCCAATAGGGTATTCGACATCTGTGAGATCGAAGAGGACAACATCATTACTTCGAGATTTTGGTATTTGATGGAGAATTTTCTCATAGAGATCACCGTGGGGATCTATGAGTCCTACTCATCTACCAGCATCTATATCCTGGAGGATCATTCGTTCGAGCATCGTTGTTTTGCCACTTCCGGTCATTCACACGACGAGCATATGTCGCTTGAGTGCTTCTGTGTCGACAGAGACGAGTCCATTTGCCGCATCATTTCAGAGTATTATAGATTTTTCTGCTGTTTTTTTCTCTTCTTTGATGACTGTAGTGACTGTTTCAGCTTTTGGTCAGATGTCTTTTGGGTCTATTTTGACTACTTTTTCTTCTGATTGAGGTACTTCTATTTTCTCTGTCTCTCTTTTTACCGCAGGCATTTCTGGCTTCCCTGTAGTATCCCTTATATCTTTATCAGTAAAGAGGAGCGTGAGGAATCTCTGAATGTGGGATATTTTTTTATTCACAATAATACATATGATAATGAAATTGTATATATGTCAAATATTTTTAGAAGACCACTGGTGCCCGTGGATATCAAAAAAACCTCTGCATTTTGCAGAGGTTTTTTGTCAGAGAAAGACTAATTTGAGATAGTATCTCCGCTGAGGATATTGAAGACGAGATTGGTAATTGTCCAAGCAAAGAAGATAACAACGACACCAATGATAGCATTGATGATAATTTTCTTACCTGCTTCTTTCCCTTCATCTTCTGATCCAGAAGTGAGGATTTTCCAACCACCCCACAGTGCCATAGCTACCATGACGAGACCGAGGAGGGTCAAGAGGCCTTTTATGAAGGACTGGATAGTCGTGATAGGATCACCAGTATTAGGGCCTTTAAGTCCGTCATCTATACGATCGAGACCAGGCTCTATCTCTGCGAGAGTCGTGCGAGCCGTAGCGAGTGTGCCAATAGTGATGTATGCGTACCTTTTGAGTGCATTCATAGGATGCGATTAATAATTAAATACACTCTCAGTATAGACTAAATAGCTCCGGTATGCAAATTTTCGCTCTAGACAAAAAATGAATATATCATCTTATTATCTGCGCGGCTTCCGCAAGAGATAGTATTGAATCATGGTACGGATATTTTTTTTGTTTGCGGGGACTGTGCGAGAGATAGACAACAGTATGCCTACAGCCAGCAGCATCATGAGCAGGGAGGAGCCTCCATAGCTCACGAATGGTAGCGTGAGACCTGTATTTGGAAAAATAGAGAGATTGACACTGATATTCACAGCCATCTGCCAGAATATCCATACGGTAATACCAAAAGCAACAAATTTCCCAAAATTTTCCTCGCAAAAAGAAGCAATAATAAAGCCTCTGTAGATAATGGCCAGATAGATACAAATAAGGGTAAATGCTCAGAGGAATCACAGTTCTTCGGCAATGATTGAAAATATGAAATCCCCATGCGGTTCTGGAAGGTATCAATATTTCTGCACTGAGTTCCCAAATCATAGGCCGAGGAATCCACCACTTCCAATGGCTATCAGAGCTTGTTTGTTTTGGTGGTGCATGGTGTTATCTTCTATAGCTGTTCGACTCGACTGTACAAATGTATTCATACGATCGTATATGTAGGAAAATTGTCATCTATCAGCAGGGTCGTCGTACCTCCCCAAAACATAGAGGAGAGATCATGCTACCACGGCCCCTATTCATAAAATCAGTATTACTCGGACATTTCCTCCTGCTACAAAGAAAATACTTGTCGCTACTGGTATAATAATCAATAACGCTCCAAGATCTGGCTGTAATAGTACGAGCAATGCCGGGAGTCACACAATTCCGAGAAAGGGGATAAATCACTCTGCTGTATTTGAGAGAAAATTTTTGTATTTTGTGCAGAACGCCGCTACAGAGAGAATCACCGAGAGCTTTAAAAACTCTGTTGGCTGTAAGGAGAAGGGGATTCCAGGGATATCAAACCATCACCTTGCTCCGTTTATTTTGACGCCCAGTACCAACACCAGAATGAGCATGATTATCACAATAACACTTATTGTTTTTACATGTTTTTTCCACCAGAGGTAGGGTATTTTGATAGCAATTACCATTGCCACGAGCCCTATGCCGGCCTGGATGATATTTCTCAGTATAAAACGCCAATTATTTGGTTCTGCTATGGTTCCTGCTTCTACGAGTCTCTTTGTGATACGATATGAGTCGTATACACTCACTGAGCTGATCATAATCGATCAGAAGAGTACGAGAAAAAGAACCAAAAATAAGAGTGGGTAGTCTATGTCTTTATGTTCTTGCATGCGATTACTCTAACGCGATTTTGGTAGAGTGAAGCATTCGTCTATTGCGAAATAGCTAAAAATATTTTCTATACATATTTAGGAATCCTTTTTCTGCGTGAATCATTCTCGTTCATACATCAGGAGAGAAGCTCTTGAGAGACGGAATGGAGCTTTATTGCCTACATATTTTCACTTGATAGCTGACATACATTTAACTATGTTTTCATGCCAGTTGGTCTGAGAAGAAGCGTAAATAGGACCTACTGGATTTCACCATCCTGATAGTTGATCAATTGTTACATATTTCCCAAGCCACCTATTGTTCACGACTGCACTAATGGCCCGAATTCCTGCACGAGGGCCATCGTAATCTCGACGAGCTCAGCTATCAGTGTTTCCGACATTTCCTATATTTCCCTCTGTTGTGAGATTTTTCCCCAGGGTGCTCTCTGCGAGACCGACACAGAGGACGAAAGTTGGATCAATGCTCTCAGCAATACTTTCCTCCACCCACACTGTTCTATCTCTGAAATCACTACTGGCATAGGTCTCAAGGAGAGCCTGTTGTCTCTCTGCCTCAGTGTCTCATGTGAGATGAAAAAATCCGATTTGTTTCTTGAGGTTTGGCACGCTCGGTATGTTTTGATTTTTTTTGAGATCATCAATGTATTTCCAACCATATCGAGCTGGCACCAATGAGGTGGGTACAGTAGACATGTCTATTTTTTCCAATGGATCAATCTGTGTACCGTTTTCATAGAGCTCTATATGTACATTGTTTTTTCAGCTGTGTTCGAGGTACTCACGAGATGTGGCTATGATATCGCCAGTTTTTACCTGAGAAAAGACAGTATTATTTGCTGGGATGACTCCTATATACATAGACATGAGTCAGCTTGGATGCTTGACGATGACGATTCATGGGAAATTACTATTCGGGCTCTGTTTCATGACGATGTACCCATTTCCCATAGAGCGGATAGGCATACCGGGAGCTATGAGTATATCGAGTCCTGTATGGTGCTGATTCATAGCTGTGTAGTACTTCTGATCACGGAAATGGTATCCAAATCCTTTTTCAGGAAGTGCGGGCCAACCCCAACTATCGTTGACTATGCTATTTGTGAGCAGGTCTTTCTCTGCCTTTATATATCATCGTAGCCATACACAGACTGTTCCCCCTTTTGTTTCACAGTTGTATTGTGCTACTTTTGATTGGAGGGTTTTTTCATATTCTGCAAATTTTTCCTCTATTTTGACCGTGAGAGTTTGTTTTTTTATTGCGACTTTTTCTATTTTTCGTTGAAGGCTCTGTTCCTTAATAGTTTGTGAGAGAACTTCCTTCTTCATATCCTCAGTATCAGAGAGTTCTTCTTGGTAATTCTCGAGACGATTGAGTATTTGTTTTTTTGCACGAATCTTGATATCTACAGATTTACTGAGTTCAGAGAGCTCTTCCTCTGTCGCCTGCTGTCTCTCGAGGAGCTGAGAAGCACTATCCTGGAGTATGCCCAGAGTATCCCTCTCTGAGAGATGTGATCAAAATGTTTTCTGGAAAAGTGTTCCGTAGAGAGATATGTCTGTTTCTTCTTCTGTGGCAGCCTTATAATTATCGACGAGTATATTTCTGATATATTTTTTTGTTTCTTCTTGTCGCTCTTTTATGAGTATGATTTCCTTTTGAAGCGTTGCGATATTCTGCTCTAGTTGTTGTTTTTCTTCTATGCTTTTTTCGATGTTATTTTCTATATCTCGCTGCATTTCTTCGATTTTTCCTATATAGGCTTCGAGCTCCTCTCGATTTTTTCCCAGTAATTGTCTCGATTCGAGGAAGGTATTTTCTAAATCAGCAAAACGATGCTCTGAGTAGGATAACTCATAAATATCAGACTGCACTGAATTCATCTCATTCATAATTGCAGCCTCTGGCATATTTTGCATCCACCAGCTCGAAGCAGGGGATTGACTGGTATTCTCGGTGTTGGAAAATGTGATATGACCTAAACTTGCGGAAACGGCAAGGAAAAGAATTGAAAAAGATTTGTACTTCATATAGAAGCAGATTATCATATTGTTATGTTTTTAGCAACTTTTTCTTCCTATTTTTCCTATGTTTAAGAATTTCACTCCAGAGTACAAAGGTTACCTCCTTACCGCAGAAAACTCAGCAAAACAGCAATCATTCTCTTCTCTAGAATCAGTTGACATTATCATGGAAATATTGCGTTCTAAAAAATGACATGTTTTTGCGATTTTTAATGATTTTGGTATCAATGAAAAAGTATTTCTCGATGTTATGACACATCCGAAATTTGCTCCTCTCGTCAATCGTAGCGGTGAATATACTGGTATATCTGAGCTTCTCAGGAATATCATCGTCGCGAGCGTGAAAGTGGCCGCAAGCTTTGAGAAGAAGAATATTGGTATCGAGGATTTTCTCCTCGCCCTCATCAAACAGAGCCATTCTTGGTTCCTCGATTTCCTTGATTTTATCCGCATCAATGTTCGTGATTTTGAATGAGCTCTCATAGATTTTAATCGTTCACAGACTGGAACGACTGGCGGAACACCAGACCTCGGAAAGATAATGAATGTCCTCGAGCAGTGACTCTTGAGCGGTGTAGCTATGGAAGATGTGGAGCAGAATCCTGTCTTTACTCAGATGAATAACTCGCAAGATCAAAATCAGAAGAGACAAGATAGTCAGACACCTGCACTTGATTTCTTTTGTACAGATATCACAAAAGAGGCGACAGAAGGGAAAATAGATCCTATTATCGGCCGTGAAAAAGAAATTGATCGACTCATCTCTATCCTCAATCGTAAGACAAAAAATAATCCTGTCCTCACTGGTGATCCTGGTGTCGGTAAGACTGCGGTCGTTGAGGGTCTCGCTCGACGAATCTCTGAAGGTACTGTGCCATTTGCTATGCAGCATAAGAGGCTCCTCGTCCTCGATATGACGAGTCTCGTGGCTGGCACGAAGTATCGCGGTGAATTCGAAATTCGTATGAAACAAGTTATTGAAGAGGCTACAAAACTCGAAAATGAGGTCATCCTCTTTATTGACGAAATTCATACTATTATTGGCGCCGGCGGATCAGAGGGTATGCTCGATGCTGCTAACATTCTCAAACCTGCGATGGGTCGAGGGAAAATCCGTATTATTGGCGCAACCACTTTGTCTGAGTATCAGAAATATATCGAAAAAGATGCAGCGCTCGAGAGGCGTTTTCAGAAAATCGAAGTGGATGAGCCATCAAAGGAAGTCGCAGCGGAAATCATCCGTGGACTGCGTGGAACCTTTGAAGATTATCACAATCTCATCATCAACGACGATGCTATAGATGAAGCAGTCGAGCTCTCTGTCCGATACATGACCGAGAGATTTCTGCCAGACAAGGCTATCGATCTCATCGATGAAGCGTGTAGTGCGAAGAGTATGACCTATGTTCATGCCGAGGATGAGATAAAGACACTGAAACTCGAAGCAGAAACACTTCAAAAAAATATTACTGACTTCGTCACCTCACAACAATATCACAAGGCTTCCCGGGCAAAAGATCAGCTCATGGAGATCGAGAATACGATTCGTGAAAAGCGTCGAAAAATCACTATTCCGCGAGAAAAACGACATCACATCCAGTCTGCTGATATCCAAAAAGTTGTTCATGATATCACCGGTGTTCCGATGAAGACGCTGTCTGCTGAGGACATCAAGAAACTCCAGGATCTCGAGAAACATATGGGTGCAAAAATCATCGGACAAGATACTGCTATCAAATCAATTGTCTCAACCATCAAGCGATCTCAAGCCGGTATCTCTGATCAGCGTCGCCCACTTGGAAGCTTCTTATTTTTATGACCTACTGGTGTCGGTAAGACTGAACTCGTGAAAGTCCTGGCTCGTGAATATTATGGTGATGAAAAGGCTCTGATAAAAATTGATATGTCTGAGTTTTCTGAGAGACATTCTGGCTCAAAACTCATCGGTACAACAGCAGGATTTGTCGGGTTTGAAGAAGGTGGCATGCTCACAGAAAAGGTACGAAGAAAACCGTATTCAGTTGTCCTCTTTGATGAGATAGAGAAGGGAAACCCAGAGATATTTAATCTCCTCCTTCAGATCATGGAAGATGGTGCAATTAGTGACGGAAAAGGACGAAAAGTAAACTTCAAAAATACGATTATCGTGATGACCAGCAATATCGGCTCTGAAGAATTCGCGACGACTGCTGCGAAAATCGGATTTGATGTGACAGAGGCGACGAAGGATAGAATTATTGATGATTTCGAACAAATCGAAGAAAAAGTCGTCAAAAGTCTCGATGACTATTTCTCACCAGAATTTATCAACCGTATTGATAAGGTCGTCGTCTTCAAGCCTCTCGATACAAAAGTTATCAAAAAAATCATCACTCTCCAGCTCTGAGAACTTCAAAAAAGACTAGTGAATCTTGGCGTGACGCTCGAGTGGGCGGCTCCAGTGGTTGATAGAATTCTCAAGGATACTTATAATCCAGAATTTGGTGCACGACCTGTGCGTCGTTATATTCAGACGAAAATCGAGGATGAAATCGCTGACCGTATGATCGGTAAAAAAGTCACTTCTGTAAAAGTCACGAATGCAAAGAAGGAAGGATTTGATTTTAGGGTTGCTTAGTCTTACCATCTCAGCAAAAATAGGAAAAGACTAGTCTTTTCCTATTTTTTTATACAATATCTGCATACTTTTATTATGACCTCTCCAGACCCACATGACGAACGCTCAGTCCGTCTCCAGAAACTCAATACCCTCCGAGCTCTCGGAATAAAACTCTATCCTGATAGATTTGCTGATAAAGAAGATATAGTGGATATTCGTACAAATGCTGAAGGAAAAAAATTCCGTGAAATAGATGAGATTATTCCAGGCCCAAAAAACACAGTCCATACTGCTGGTCGCATTGTGCTGATTCGTAGTTTTGGGAAGTTGATATTTGGTACTCTGCAGGATTCTTCTGGTCAGATACAGTTCGCTCTTTCTCGGGATTTTTGTCTGCTCAGTCAAGATGGTGAGGAAATAACAGAAATGGGAGAAGAAAAAGTTTCTTCGTTTAAAATATTTGAAAAATATGTGGATGCAGGTGATATCGTCGGTATTCACGGAGAACTCTTTATGACTCACAAGGGTGAGCTAACAGTCTTCGTTCGTTCATTTCAGATTCTCTCAAAGGCACTACGACCTCTCGGTGATAAATTTCATGGAATAGGTGAGGATAATCAGGAAACAGCGTACAGACAGAGATATCTCGATATGATTTTTAACGAGTCAACGCGTGATCGTATGAAATTCCGCGCTGATTTTATCCGTACACTTCGTGAGTTTTACTGGAAACATGATTTTCTCGAGATTGATTGTCCTGTCATGACTTCGGCAGCGTCTGGTGCCGCGGCACAGCCATTTGTAACACACCACAACGATTTTGACCTTGATTTCTATCTGCGTATTTGTAACGAAACAGAGCTCAAGAAGGCAACTGTTGGAGGTTTTGAACGGGTATTTACGATTGCTCCGAGTTTTCGTAATGAGGGCTCTGATCCGAGCCACCTCCAGGAGTTTTATATGCTCGAACATCAGAATGTGTACAAGAGTTTTCATGAAGATATGGATTTTACGCAGGAGATGTTTGACCATATTTTTACTACACTCAAGCTCGAACGAAAATTTGAAGTGAAGGATAAAGAGGGGAATCCAAAAATAGTTGATTTTACGACCCCGTGGCCTCGTATTGATTATGTCGAATGAGTCAATCAAGCGAGCGGTCTCAATATCACTTCCTACACCGCTGATGATGCAGACCGTCTTCGTGCTGATATCCGTGCGAAGGGTATAGAGTTTGAGGGCATGGACAAAATGGGGACGATGACACTCATTGATTATCTCTACAAGAAGGTTCTCCGACCAACCATTACATGACCTGCTTTTGTTTACAATTATCCGAGCATCATCGCTCCGCTCGCTCGTATCAGTGATGCTGACCCGCGAAAATGTGAGAAGTGGCAAGTTGTGGTTAATGGTTGGGAAATCATCAATTCTTACGGCGAGCTTGTCGATCCTGTTCGTCAGATGGAAAATTTTGCTGAACAAAGTAAAGCAGAAGAAGGTGGGGATCAAGAAGCTACTAGTGCTGATATGGAATTCGTCCGGGCTATGGAATATGGTATGCCTATTCAGGCAGGTTTTGGTATGGGTATCGAGCGTATTATTGCTATTCTCACACAACAGGATAATCTGCGAGATGTGGTCATGTTTCCCCTTATGAAGCCAGAACAGGGCGGTAAAGTGGTAGAAAAAAATGAGAGTAAATCATCTCAAAAGTCTGCTTCAAAAAAAGAAGAAACTGACCCACATGGTTATATAAAAGTCGACCTACCAGTCATCGAAGAAACACTTACGAAGTATTCAACGACGACAAAAGATCACAATCTCACAGTCGGTCGATGTATGCGGTATTTTGGTGAGAAAAATGCTAAAAATGCAGATTATTGGTATGCTGTTGGTGTCCTCCATGATGTTGATTGGGATATCGTCGAAAAAGACGCAGAACGACACTGTGGCGACTCACTCGTAGAAATCCTCTCCGAGATGAATGCTCCAGTTGGGATGCTCGAGGATATCCGTTCTCACTATGAAGAGAAATTCTCAGAACACACATTCGATACAGATTTACGCAAATACCTCGCCAGTGTTGATGAACTTTCAGGATTTATCTGGGCATGTAGCCGTATGACACCCTCTAAATCTCTCGATGAAGTAAAGGTCTCTTCTGTGCTCAAAAAACTCAAGGATAAAGGATTCGCAGCAGGAGTGAGTCGCGATCATTGTCGTCGCTGCGAGACTCTCCTCGGCATTTCTCTCGAAGACTTTATTCCGGAAATGATAGAGGGGATGAAAGGTTAAATTGGTATTGGTTCTATTCTGGGTTTTTAAGAGCTTTTTCGAAACGCTCAAAGTCTAATCCAGGTATTCACCCAAAAAGTTCATTTTTGATGATAGTTGGGGGGGCAGGGGCAATAATCTGACTATCCAAAAGTTCTTGCGCGTATTTCTGGGATTCATCAAGTATCTGGGGTTCCCATGCGGAGAAGAATTCATTTTTTAATGAACGAAATCGAAGGAAAAAACGGGTATACTCAGTATCTCATTTTTGTAGGTTTTGTGCATGTAAAACTTCCCGTGCTAATGATAACATACGGTCTATTAGTATATCTATATCTTTGAATAAAGAACACCCCATCCACAATTCAAAGTCTGATGCAAACATTGCGAGTATCAATTTATTTTCTTCTATACCTTGCCGAATAACATCAAATACATTGAGCATATCTCGATACAGCATTAGCTTCTTCTCTAGATTTTTATACAATAATTTAAGACTATCATCTATATTTTGTCCCCACTGGTGTTCTCCAAAAATTTCGATTGTACGGTTCAATATGTCCCGTCCTCATAATGTTCCTAAAATGTATTCTTGGGAATGTGTACAAGATACAACCATATTATTTGACCTATGTATGCACTCACATATTTCTTTCGCAATTTCCTCTTGAGTCTCGTAGACTTCGTGACCATTGAAACATCTTCATCTTTTTAGTTTAACAAAATATTGGAGATTTTTTATCTGGTCATCTCTTAACACAGGATAATTGGCATTTTCAGGAGCCCAAAATTTAAATCTTAAGTGCAAAAGTACGTAGCAAATATGGTAGCATATCTCCCAGTGAGATTTCTACCTCTTCATATGCTCCGGCTATGTCACAAATTGTTCCTCTTTCTACAAAGAA
>JBFZBA010000031.1:0-24037 GCA_041308705.1 Candidatus Altimarinota bacterium | reverse complement strand
AAGAATTAAATTCTGGAATTTCCCATTGCAGGATTTAGAAGAGGCAAAAAAAGTATTTGAAAAAACTAAAAAATGTATACAAAAAAATGACTATAAAAGTCTGCCAAAAATTAAAGAAAATAATGTGTCTCATGTGCGACCACACTGAAGAAATAAGAAAGACACGCAGATAACGCCTCAGTGAACAAGACAGATTAAAAGATGCTTCTGGCTTAATGCAAAATATATACAAAAAGCCATAGAAAATAATTAATTTGATCAATCTTCGATTGTTGTTATAATCCCGTATATGAAAAAAATCAGGGTCATAGAATTATTTGCTGGTGTTGGTGGTTTCAGGCTTGGACTTGAAGCTGCTAGTGATGATAAGATAAAATATGAAGTTGTCTGGAGTAGTCAGTGGGAGCCAAGCACAACCACGCAACACGCCTCTGAAATTTATGAACTACAATTCGGAAGTGAAGGTCACTCGAATGAAGATATACAACAAGTTATCGAACAGAAATTCGAAAGTATCTCTGATCATGATATGTTGGTCGGAGGTTTTCCGTGTCAGGATTACTCTGTAGCTAGTACACTCAATAATGCTAAGTGACTTATTGGTAAAAAAGGTGTTCTGTGGTGGTCTATTTACAATATTGTTAAGAAGAAAGGAGAAAAATCTCCAGATATTCTTTTGCTCGAAAATGTTGATCGGCTTCTAAAGTCCCCAGCAAGTCAGAGAGGTCGAGATTTTGCTATTATGCTTGCTTCTCTTGCTGACCTCGGCTATATTGTTGAATGGCGCGTTATTAATGCTGCTGACTATGGTTTACCGCAAAGACGAAGAAGGGTATTTATTTTAGCCTATAAGAAAGACACAAAAATCCATAATCAGATTCGAGAGGCGAAGAGTATCACAGATTGGATTCAGAAAAATTGAGTGATTGCAACAGCTTTTCCAGTAAAAAAATCTGCTCTCCCTGCTACTAAATACCCCCTCAAATGAGATTTATCAGAAATTTCTCAGAAATTTTCTGACAAGAAGCCCACGAAAACACCATTTGAGATAGCAGGTGTAATGATAGATAGGGAAGTCTATACGATGAAAGTGGTGCCAGACTATGCAGGTAATTATATGACACTTTGAGAAATTCTGATCGAAGAGGAAAAAATTCCAAAAGAATTTTTTATTGATGAAAAAGATTTAGAAAAATGGAATTATTTGAAATGAGGGAAAAATCATAAAAGAACGACAAAAGATGGCTTTGAGTATGATTATTCTGAATGACCTATGACTTTTCCTGACCCGATTGATAAGCCATCTCGCACTATTGTGACGGGCGAGGGATGATCTTCACCTTCTCGTTTTAAGCATGTTATCAGAACTAAATCAGGAAGACTGCGCCGTCTTATGCCAGAAGAGTTAGAGCAACTCAACATGTTTCCGAAAGGACATACTAAAAAAATGAAGAATTGAAAAGAGGTTCCTGACACAAAAAGAGCGTTTCTTATGTGAAATGCGCTTGTAGTTGGTGTTGTTGAGAAGCTTGGGAATTCTATTTCAAATTTTATCTAAATCATATAAGATTTTAGGTTAGTTTTGCCATATCCCCCCTTTCGGATACACTGGCGGCAATGAATCAAGACCAAGCATTTCAGATCCTCACGATGGGGAAGAATGTCCTCCTGACGGGTGCGGCGGGGAGTGGGAAGACCTTTCTCGTGAACCGTTTTATCACCTATTGTCAGGAGCATAGTATTGCTGTGGCGGTGACGGCTTCGACGGGGATTGCGGCGACGCATATTGGCGGGATGACCATACACTCGTGGAGTGGGATGGGGATTCGTGATACGCTCTCGGATGATGAGATAGATGACCTCGTGTCTCGTGAGTACCTCGTGAAGCGATTTGTGAAAACTTCGGTGTTGATTATCGATGAGATATCGATGCTGGGTGGTCAATTTCTCGCAACCCTCGATAGACTCCTCCGTTCGGCGATGGTCTCACTCGAACCATTTGGAGGAATTCAAATTGTTTTAGTTGGTGATTTTTTTCAGCTTCCTCCTGTCTCTCGGGGGATGGTGGAGTATGCATTTGAACACAGTGTGTGGCGGGGTCTTCGTCTCACTCCGTGTGTTCTCACGACCCAGTTTCGACAGGATGCAGAGGGGGATCCACTTTTGACCATCCTCAATGATATCCGTCGTGGTGAGGTCTCAGAACTTTCGAAAAATCTCCTCCGTTCGCGATATATACCCGTGATGACGGAGGACCATACCGAGCTCTTTACCAGGAATGTCGCCGTCGATGCGTACAATATCGACCGACTCTCAGCGCTGAATAGTGAGTCCTATACATTTCAGATGGAGGCGAAGGGAGCAGAGAAATTCGTCGAAGCTCTCAAGAAGTGATGTCTCGCTCCAGAGACGCTCGTCCTGAAGAGATGAGCTCGCGTGATGTTCGTGAAGAATAATCCAGAAGAAGGATATATGAACGGTTCTATCGGTCATGTGACCGGTATGCACGAGGGGATGCCAGTCGTCGAACTCCTCGATGGGACGGCCGTAGTGTGTGAGACTACATCCTGGTCGATAGAGGAAAATGGAAAGGTGAAATGATCTATCACGCAGATTCCTCTCCGACTTGCCTGGGCTATCACAGTCCATAAATCTCAGGGCATGACCCTCGATACAGCGGTGATGAATCTCCTCGATGCCTTCGTCCCAGGTCAGGGGTATGTCGCTCTCTCACGAGTTCGTTCACTTGACGGCTTGATTCTTAGAGGGTTCAATTCTGTCTCCCTCGAGATAGATCCATGAGTCCGAGAATATGATGAGACGATTACCCGTTCATGTATTGCTGTAGTAGAAGACCTCGAGATGATGAGTCCCAGGCAGATTCAAGAAGTTCAGGAAGCGACTATTCTCCGATTCGGTGGTACACTCGAAGCAAAGAAAATCCCCAAACAAGCAACGCTCGATATTTCCGGTAAGAAAAATCCACCACACCACGAGACGCTCATCTACCTCGAACAGTGACTCCCACTCGAAGAAATCGCGGAAATTCGTAGTCTCAAGGTATCGACGATATTTACCCACCTCGAGAAACTCCTCGACGAAAAAAAAGAAATCGACCTCACTCCCTACAGACCCGAAGATGATGGACGAATAAAAAATATCCACGATGCCTTCGTCGATGCTGGCACACTCAAGCTGGCAACTGTCCGTCAGTATCTCTTTCAGACCTATGAGGAAGAATACACATTTGACGAGCTCCGTATCGCCAGGTTATTTCTCTCGGTGGAAGATAAGATGGCTATAGAGGAGGTGGGGTAGATTATTCGCCTACTTGGAGTCTGTATTTCACACTTTCTATTTCCTGCAGGAGAGCCTCGAGGTGATCACCATATTGTGTTTGCAGTTTTTTACTTCCTTTATTCTTTCTCGGATTATTCTCAGCATAGATAGCTATGAGTGATTTTCTGAGAAGCATTTTTGATAATATTGCTCCGTGTGCATTTGTATCAAACGGGACTCATGCATGCATATGAGGTATGAGATAAGTGTTTCGCGCGAGGTCATGAGGGACTATGCCGAGGAAATATCTCTCACTCTCACTGAGAGGGAGAGGGTATTTTTCTTGCTCTATTTCGCCCTCCCGCTCTTCTTTCCATGACTTATTTGGTCCATAAAATTTTACTTCTCCATCGATGTCGTCTCTATCGAGCCAATCATCTTCTTCCTGGAGTCCAGATGTATCGTAGAAATCTTCTATTGGTAAGTCCCAAAGTGATGTAATGAGCTGGTTGCGTATTTCCAAAGCATTACTGTCTCTGACGGTACTATTAATTTCCTGAAATATAAATCCCTTGGATTTTTCGTCAGATTGGGAATATGCGGTTATTTTGAGAGGTATACTTTGTTCAACGATATATGCTTGTTCATCGTCATTTTTGATATACTCATCGAGGAGTTTTTCTTTTAGTCTCTCCGTATCTGGTTCGCGAGGATCCTTTTTCATGAGATTATTTATAGCATCAACAGTTTGTCGTGCTATCCCCACGAGTTCATTTTTTCTTAATTTCTTGCCATTAAATATTTCTTCAAGCATGGTCAATACTGCAGTCATAACACTGAGGGTATCAACAGAATCAGAATTTTCCCCATCATCATGATATCATTCTATTGGGAGTTCATAATCGTAAGGCTCAATTTCTATTCTCTCTCCAGTAATTTGATTCGTAAGGGGAAAGGGAATCAGGGGTTTGAGTCACTCTAGCCAGAGACTGTCCACATGGTTAACAGTTGCGACTATGAGTTTCTTTTTCTCATCAGGCGTCAGGAATGAATAATCTCCTTGATTTTCCATATTATTATATATGAGCATATTGATAATCAGGGTTTGTCAAAAATATCATAACATGTCTTTTGATGAAGACAGAATGGCATAATACTTGATTTATTTCCTACTTCGCGACAATCTCCACATGCCCTACGAGAATATCTACATCCAGAAAGTCGCCGAACATCCGCATATTTATTCGGATGAGGAGATGATGCATGCAAAAAAGGGGAAATGGAAGGAGTTTTTCTGAAAGGACAAATTGATACTCGAGATAGGCACGGGCATGGGAAATTTCTTTAGCAATTATGCAGAGAATAATCCAGATACTGCCTGTGTCGGAATAGAACTCAAATTCAAACGACTCATTCGTACTTATGAGAAATGTGCCAGAAAAGGGAGAGATGATGTCATATTGCTGAAAGTGTTCGGACAGAAGATACCTGAGATATTCGCTCCAGAGGAAGTAGATGAACTGTATCTGCTCTTCTCTGATCCCTGGCCAAAAAAAGGACACCATAAAAATCGCGTCATTCAGGATGACTTCCTCCGCGATGCTGCGTCTATACTTGCTCCTGGTGGACTCTTTCTGATAAAAACTGACGAAGCGTCGTATGCCCAGTGGATAGATGAACACCTCGCTCGGTGTCCGTACTTCACCTACGAGAAAAACGATAACGAAGAACCAGACAAAAAACTCACGCCAGAAACAGCCACAGAATTTGAGACAATGGGGCGACGAGAGGGGAGCAAAATAGTCTCCTTTTTTGCAAAAAGAATTAATGAATAATGAAAAATGAATAATGGTGGATTTTTGCTTGCTATTATTTTAGCTTTTTATAAAATACTAATATGGTGAATGTAGCGAAACTTCCCTTCGAAAATCTCAGGACTCTGCAGAAAAAACTGTTCTCTCACAGTGATGAACTACGGGGAGGGGCAGAAGTGTTTGATATTCTCGGCAATGAATGTCGTCTCGAGATGGTCCTCGCACTCATGGAGGCAGGGGAACTCTCATCAGGAGATATCGCTCAGGTGACGAATTGTACGCCGTCAGCAGTCTCACAAGCGCTCGCTATGATGAAGCGTACTCGTATGGTCGAAACTCGCCGTGAATGGCTCAACATCTATTATTCTCTCAATTATGAGAACGCTCTCGTAAAACAGCTTCTCCCTATACTTTCTTCTCTTATAAAGTAAATATGACCACTATCATCCTCATATCATTCCTCGCTGGTATCCTCACAGTACTCGCACCATGCGTACTCCCTCTTCTCCCAGTTATTCTCGGGGGGTGACTCGCGGGGACTGATAGAAAAAGGCCATATATGATAATTGCTTCATTAATAGCATCTCTGATGCTCTTCACTATACTCCTCAAAGCATCAACACTCCTCATAGATATACATCCAAAGTTTTGGGATTATTTTTCTGGTGGAGTGCTCATATTGTTTGGTATTACCCTCTTATTCCCAAAAGTCTGGTCATGGTTCGTTATTAAAACAGGAATCGAAAAAAAATCTCAAGAATCACTCGAGAATGCTGCCGCGAAAGAATGAATATGGTGACCTATTGGAATAGGAGCTGCACTTGGTCCAGTATTTAGTAGCTGTAATCCTACTTACTCTCTCCTTCTCGCAACAGTATTGCCACTCGATATAACTTCAGGCCTCATCGGACTTGCTGCTTATTTTGTTGGCCTCGGAATGATCCTCCTCCTCGTGACGCTCTTTGGACGAAGTATCCTCGGTAAATTTACATTTTTCGCCAATCCAAATGGCTCTTTCCGGAAAATTCTCGGAATTATCATTATCATCGTCGGAGTATTTATATCTCTAGGAACCATAAAACAACTACAGACCTGGGTAGTAGAAAATGGTAATTTCTCATTTATTGGTCGTCTCGAAGAAAGACTTAATGATTCTATCGATACACAATCTCTCAAGAATATGGATAATTCTCTCATGTGTGATGGGACAAATTGTCAGCCAAAAAATGTAGCAGCATCATGAATTATGATGGATATAGGGAATGCACCTGAACTCGTAGGAATTGCAGAGTGGATCAACTCAAATCCTCTCACGATTGAATCACTCAGAGGCAAGGTAGTGCTAGTGGATTTCTGGACTTACTCATGTATTAATTGTATTCGTACACAGCCGTATCTCAATGCGTGGCATGAGAAATATGCGAGCGATGGTCTCGTGATACTTGGTATTCATGCTCCTGAGTTTGCCTTTGAAAAACTTCCAAAAAATGTAGAGAAAGCAGTCCAGGAAGCAGGTATAAAATATCCTGTTGGACTTGATAATGATTTCAAAACTTGGAATGCCTACGATAACAGATATTGGCCAGCAAAATACCTCATCGATCAAAATGGAAATATCGTCTATAAACATTTCTGAGAAGGGAAATACGCTGAAACAGAAGAGAAAATTCAGGAACTTCTCGGAGCAAAAAAAAGATTAGAAAAAGAGCAGGAAAAATCGTGAGAAGTGAAAACCCCAGAAACTTATCTGGGGTCTTCGAGAAGAGAGAATTTCCTTACTCCTATTACCTTAAATGACTATCCTGATCATTATATGATTGGTGATTGGAGTGCCATTCAGAAGAATCAATGGTCGGTAGACTGAAATTGGAAAACAAATTCAGAATATATAGAAGCTTTTGAGGCTGGTGAACCAGGCCCATATTTCAGGTCAGGTTCTCTATTATTACGATTTTCTGGGAAAAAAGTATTTCTCGTTGTTTCTTCTGAAGCAAAAAAAGGCACTATCAAAGTCGATACACTTAATATAGACTGAGAAACGGACTCGTCAAAAACTATAGAAATTTTTAAAGATGGACTCTACACAGTATATGATTGAGAAACTTTTGAAAATGACAAAACAATTACCCTCTTTGTGAGTCCTGGTCTCCGCCTGCATGCCTTTACTTTTTGATCTTAATATTTCCTAACCATTTTATATGAAACACTTCACCTCTCTCACTATCCCGATACTTGCGAGTTTTATTCTCGCGAGCTGCACACTATTTTCTAGCCCAAAAAATATGAATACACAAATCCCTATTCCAGAAAATGCAAAAGTTGCGACATTTGCCGGCGGATGCTTCTGGTGTCTCGAGCCATCATACGATGCTGAGCCTGGTGTCCTCAAAACTGTCGTCGGCTATGCAGGAGGGAACACAGAAAATCCTTCGTATGAGGAAGTCTATTCAAACAAAACGGGTCACAGAGAGGCGATTCAGGTGACCTATGATCCAGAAAAAGTCAGCTACGAGAGACTTGTTCAGATACTATTTCACCAGATAGACCCTACCGATGCAGGTGGTCAATTCTCTGACCGAGGAGAGAGCTATACGACAGCTATCTGGTACACTTCCGATGAAGAGAAAAAGATTGCCGAAGACTTCATTCAGAAATTGAATGATTCCAAAAAATTCGACAAAGCTGTTGCTGTCAAAGTACTCCCATATGTGAATTTCTACCTAGCTGAGGAATATCACCAAGAATATTACCTGAAGTCATCACTCCACTATAATCTCTACAAGAAATGATCAGGAAGGGCAGGATTCATAGAGGAAAATTGGACTGCAGAAGAGCGTGAAGCAATCGCTGGGAAAGACGCAGAATTTGCAAAGAAATACCGTCGTCCAGATAATGCAACTATCTGCAATACGCTGACAAAGGAACAATGTGATGTGACACAAAATGAGGGAACAGAGCGACCATTTGAAAATGAATATTGGGATAATAAAGAAGTAGGAATCTATGTCGATGTTGTCACAGGAGAGCCACTCTTTAGCTCAAGTCACAAATATGATTCTGGGACTGGTTGGCCGAGCTTTGACCGACCTATCAATTCTCACTTTGTCACAGAAAAGACAGACTTCAAGATAGGAATACCCCGAACAGAAGTCCGCTCTAAATATGGTGATAGCCACCTCGGTCATGTCTTTGATGATGGACCTCGTGAGACGACAGGGAAGCGGTACTGTATGAATTCTGCAGCTCTGAGATTTATCTCACTCGCTGAGATGGAAAAGGAAGGGTATAGCGACTATGTCGCTCAGATAAAAGAGAAGAATTAAAAAAGAAGAAAGAAGGACATATAATAATCCGTATTTTTTCTCTTTTCTCTTTTATTTTTTCTCTTGTAAAAAATATAACTCTAAAAAAGTCGCCCGAAACGGCGTTAAACTAATTATTTTTTATTTTTCTTTTATGAAAAAAATTATTGTCGGTTCTCTTGCAGCGGCAAGCGTCGTCCTCCTCTCTGGATGTATGATGTGAGATGGAACGAAAAAAGATGCTATAGCACCAAAAGATGCTATGGTTAAGGATGACAGTATGATGGAGAAGGAAGAAGGGGTCATGGTAGGAGGTGCTATGATGGTACCGAGCAAGGATATAGTGGATAATGCAGTCGGATCTACAGATCACACGACTCTCGTTGCTGCTGTCACTGCAGCTGGTCTCGTTGATACGCTGAAGAGTAGCGGTCCATTTACTGTATTTGCTCCGACAAATATGGCATTTGGTAAGCTCCCAGCAGGTACTGTTGAGACTCTGGTAAAACCTGAGAACAAGGCTCAGCTCACTAACATCCTCACATACCATGTTGTACCGGGTCGCTACACATCTGCAAATATCACAGATGGTATGAAGCTCAAGACTGTTCAGGGCGAAGAGCTCACATTTACTATGAAAAATGGTAAATGGTGGATCAATGGAACTGCAACAGTTGAAATCGCAGATGTCATATCAAGTAATGGTGTCACTTATGTTATAGATGGTGTCCTCGTTCCAAAGAGCTAGTCTCTTTTATTATAATAGCCTCTTGAAAAAGAGGCTATTATTTTTTCAATTTTTAGATATAGTAGTTCAGTATTATTTACCATTTCTATGAAAAAAATTATTATCTCGATATTTCTCGTTGTTGCTCTCGTGCTGGTAGCTGGTTACTGACTCTATAATCGTGATAATAGTGAACAGGAAGATGCTATGAAACTCGAAGGTATGATGCCAAAAGAAGATAATGCGACGATAGATGCTATGATGAAGAAAACAGAAGATAATGCCGAATCTATGGAGAAAAAGGATGAAGTACCTGAGGATGCGATGATGAAAAAAGAAGTCTCAGGATACACGACTTATAATGCTTCTGCAGTGTCAGATGCACTTGCTGCTGGTAAAAATGTCGTCCTCTTCTTCCACGCTCCATGGTGTCCTACTTGCAAGGCTGCAGATGCGAATTTCCTCAAGGAAACAGCACCAGCAAATACAGTCGTTTTCAAAACAGACTACGATTCAAGCACTGACCTCCGAAAGAAATAAGGAGTGACATCAAAGCATACATTTGTCTCACTCAATGCTGATGGTAGCATGAAGAAGAAAATGAGTGGAGCTGACAGCTTCTCTGATTTATCAGGATTGTAGTAGAATTTGTATACTGTAAAAATAATCCGCCTAGGCGGATTATTTTTTTATACAGTGATGGAGAAAAGAGATTACCTTTTTCATTCTCATGATATGTCTCTTCGGGTGCTTGTAGAGACGATAGAGCCATTCGCCACCGAATCGCTGGAAAAATACAGGAGCAGGCGCACGAAATCCTGTTATCAGATCTATAGAGCCTCATACACCCAAGGCGACACCACAGTGAGGAAATTTCTCGAGTATGTCTGCGAGGAGTTTTTCTTGTTTTCCATTTCCATGTGTCGCAAATACTATTCCGTGATGAGGCAGATCATCGGGGAGTGTATTGCTTATGATGATGTTGAGGTGTATATCTGGGAATTTCTCTTGAAGAGCCAGCTCCATCGATTCTTGAGAAAGTCGTTTTGCTTTGTCACTAGATGTGTTTCCATGGACAATAGGGTCGATAATTGTCACCGTGATTTTCTTTTGCTCAGCATACCGCAGGATATCTCGCGTGAGTCTGGATCCTGTGATTCTCTCGCCGTAGAGTTTTTTCATTTTCTTTCCATGGAATACTGCTCTCGCACACCAATAGGGGAATAAGAGATATTTTAGAATCCGAAAAAGCGTACTCTGCTCTATCTGATACGCGACAAATATACCAGCACCGTCGGGGAGAGCATAATCTGCTCGTTTGAGAATATGCTTCAGAGTGGCATTCCGATGAGCCTCGTAGAGCATTTCAGGATTGGGCGTGACGATGAGTGTCGTGATTTTATCAGATGCTCGACATTGGAGCTCTGAGAGACAATGATGGTAGTTTCACTTATAAAAATCAATTCAGCAAAGGGAGACCGTGTTCATACATTAATCATATACAAAAAATAACTTTCTGCAAAAAACTTTCTTTTTCACCTGAATCGTCTAATATCTTCTTGAGCATCCTTGTATCAACGAATTAAACCAATTAAACAAATCAAACTTATTAAACTAGAAATTGTATGTACCTCTTCCTTGATACAGAAACGCACGATGTAGAAAATCCCATCATGATCCAGCTGGCATACAAGCCCTCTGACAGACTCGATTATTTCTCATCACTCTACGGCACGGGTGGAGTACCTATTGAGATATCATCCATGTCTGTCCATCATATCACAGAATCCGAGATAGCAGGGAAGCCACTCTTCGAAGAAACACCAGACAAGGCTGAACTACAGAAAATCCTCGAGAGCTACACACTCGTCGCACACAATGCGGTGTTTGATGTCGATGTCCTCGAACGACGGGGGATAGAAGTCACTGCACCTATCTGCACCCTCCGACTCTCTCGTTACCTCCTCCCCGAGCTCGAACAGCACAAGATGCAATACCTCCGATATTATTTCGGCATAGAATTCTCAGAGAAACCACAGGCACACGACGCTCTCGGTGATGTCCTCGTCCTCGAACAAGTCTTCTACAAACTCCACGACCTCCTGAAAGCCGCAGAGCCTCAGAAAGACGAGCAAGCACTAAAAAATATGATGATAGAGATATCCTCACATCCGTCTGTTCTGTATATGTGCCGATTTGGCAAACACAAAGGCACACTCTGGAGCGAAGTACCACGAGAGTATCTCGACTGGGTGGTCAATAAATCTGACTTTACTGATGAAGATGTGCTGTATACCGCGAGGCATTATTTGGAGAAATAATTTTTTGAAGTGGAGTAGTAATTATATTGCTATTATGTTAAATCAAAAGTAATATTACCTTTTCAGACAGAAGCAATCTGTATCATGGAGTCAGCTAAAAGCATATAATTTCCAACCTTAAAAGTAACTTTTGCTCCGGAGCTGCTTGCTGTTGCAGCAATTTGTACCATTGAATCAGTTAAGAGCGTATTCTTTTCTAAATTTATAATTAAATTACCCCCAGCTGAAACTATCTGAAGTATTGAATCTGTTAAGAGCATAAAAGTATTGATAAGATATAGTATATTATTTGTATTCATTTTTTCGAAAAAATCAATACAATTCAACGCATTCTATGACACTGTTTTCAACATTTATTTGAACACCCTCCGATAAACCTAAACTCCTCGTCATTTATTGACCGACTGCGTGTGGGAAGACCTCGCTTACGATAGAGATGGCACAGAAATACGATGGGGAAGTGGTGATCGCTGATTCCCGTCAGATATACCGCGGGATGAATATCGGGACAGGGAAAGTGACTCCCGAGGAGATGCAGTGAATCCCTCATCATATGCTGGATATCCGAGATATATCTGAGTTGTATGGAGTGGGGGAGTTTGCACCAGAGGCACGACGGATAATTGACGAGATTCACTCTCGTGGCAAGCTACCCATTCTCTCCGGAGGAACGGGACTCTTTATTGATTCAGTGGTGGGCAATTTTACTATCCCAGAAGTCGTCGCTGATTGGGAATACCGTGATGAGCTTGAGGCGTTTCGTCTCAAGGAAGGGGATGATGCCCTCTGGGAAAAACTCTATGATGTCGACCCCGACTATGCGACAGAGCTCGATCCGAGGAATTATCGCTATGTGATTCGTGGTCTCGAGATCTGGAAGGAAACTGGTCAGTCAAAGAAATTGCTCGGACAGAAAACTGAGAGCCCTTATGATTTCCTGCGAATCACTCCCTACGATGGAGACCGTGAGAAGCTCTATGACACTATTAATCGGAGAGTGGAGGTGATGTTTCAAAATGGACTCATTGAAGAACTTCAGACATTATTGAATGAGTACAAAGTACAAAGTACAAAGTACAAAGTATGAGAAATCTTGGAAAAACTACCAGGATTGAACGCCATAGGATATCGCGAGATTATTCCATACCTGGCTGGGACGCAGTCGCTGGAGACGACAATAGAATTCGTGCAGACTAATAGTCGGCATTATGCGAAGAGGCAGCTGACATGGTTCCGCAGATACACGGAAGATGGTTTTGACAAATAATAATTATTTATACCATAAATATTATGGAAAAAATATATTTAGGTATATCCTGTGATACAACAGGTGTTGATGACGCATTAAGTGCTGAAGTTTTTTTGAGTTTCTTGAAAACCAAAACAGGGAAGAGACTCTTCGGGATAGTGACACAGAGAATTAATAAAAAGGGTTATACCATGAATGTTGACGAAGAGGGGACAATAAATCATTGACTACATAATTACTTCTTTGGATCAAAAATGCCTACTGAGCGAGGAGAAAAAAAGAGAGATTGGAACTTCGTGCTGTCTGTTATGGAAAAAGAACAACTCAGTATAGAAGGTGTAAATATGGATGTAGTGAGAAAAATTGGAGAACTATTAGTTTAAAAAATCCCTTCCGATTATCGGAAGGGATTTTTTAATTCTATGAGAACTAGACACTCGCAACGATCTCTCGGAGGGCAGTGATAGTGAGGACGAGATTATCATTTCCTCTTTCATTTGCCTTATCTTCGAGGTCATCGAGTCTTTCATCTACCTTTGCCTTCCATTCAGCTTTTTTGTCAGCTGGGAGAGCCTTGATGGTATCGAGTTTACCCTCTAATTGTGTCTTGAAATTCGCGAGCATAGTAGCAAATTTTGCTTCACGGAGAGCCTTGATGTTTTCACGGAGAGCCTCTCGTGCAGCTTTTGCTTCAGCCTTACACTCAGTCTTTATAGTTTCCTTTTCAGCGTCAGTCGTTGCGGCTTCGATACGAGTCCTACATTCAGTCTTTGATTCTTTTATGTCATCACGGTGCTCTTTTCTGTAGTCTTTGATTTCACCTCGTGTTTCATCACGCATTTCTTTTCGCATTTCACGGCGATCTTCTCGCATTTCGCGTCTTTCCTGGTGATTTCCTGTAGAGGTGACCGTATCAGCCCACGCTGAGCTGGCGATGAGTATCGTGGCTATAATCGCTGTTGAGAGTGCTTTTTTCATATATTTTTAGGGTTAAAAAATAAGCCAGTACATCATAAGACAAACTAGAGAACACGGCAAGTGCTTCTGTCTTCACTCTTTTGCCTCTCGTTGTCTGCCTGTATGCGAAAAACCCTTCTTGCATCTTGTCCGCAGAAGTTCACTGATTCTTCACAGAGGGGTGAAATATTTCGAGAAAGATGGCGTAGAGGCTCTATTTCCAGGTAAAACTCTCACTCACATCACTGCCGATTCTCTTCACTCCATGAGCCCCGAAGCTGTCACGCATAGCCTGGATGAGGTTGGTAGGCAATTTATCAGCAGTTAAAGCCTTGAAATATTGAACCACGCTTGCCCCCACTGGAATTGGTGTATATATTTCTGACAGGAGCTCATCTGCTGCTATTCGTAATATTGGTAAACTATCTATAAATTCTAAACAGCTTTCAGACTGTTTTTCGTGATAAAAATCAGGCAAGACTTCCAGCATATTGCTACGAATAATACAGCCTCATTGCCAGATTCGGAATACTTCGTCTATTTGAATTCACCAATTCCACTCAGATTCTGCACAAAGTATCAGCTCCATTCACTGTATGTATGATCCCAAATATATGAGAGTCAGCATTGCTCGAAGTTTTTCAGTTGAGGGAACATTTTCACTGTCAAAATGTCATGAAAGCCAAAGAGTTTTTACTACTTTTTCTTTTCTTCCAGAGAGCCAGCGAGCAAAGAGTGATTCGGCAATAGTTGGTACTGGTACGCCCAGCTTGAGTGCGGCCTCGACGGTCCATCCACCAGTTCATTTACTGCCCGCGATATCACTGATTTTTTCCAGTAAATCTGTACCATCAGAGTCTTTTGTACCGAGAATATCCACCGTTATATCGAGGAGAAAACTCTTCAGAAGCCCAGTATTCAGCTCCTCAAATATGGTTTTCATTTTTGCTTGAGGTATGTTCGCAAAGCGGAGGATGTCATAGATTTCAGCAATTCACTGCATGATGGCGTACTCGATACCATTGTGAACCATTTTGACGAAATTTCCTGCAGCAGCACTTCCTACGAATGTCACACACGGCTTTCCTCCGAAGTCTTTTGCGGCGATTTTCTCGAGGAGGGGGAGCATTCTCCTGACAGTTTCCTCGTCACCACCTGGCATGAGAGCGGGTCAGAGTCGAGCTCCTTCAGAGCCACCAGATATCCCACAGCCTACCCAATGAATACCGTGTTTGAGGGCTTCTGCTTGATTCGCGAGTGTCACATCCCAGTGAGCATTGCCGAGATCCCAGATAGCATCACCAGGACTCAGTATTCCGAAAAGTTCTTGAGCGACTTCTGTCGTCACTTTCCCAGCGGGGACGAGGAGGATGATATTTCGTGGAGATTCAGTTTTCTGGATGAGGTCTGCGATAGTGTCTGCTTTTATGACAGTATCACCTGTTTCCGCGACGAGAGCATCGACTTTATCCAGTGATCTATTCCATACGACGATGGATTCATCGCGAGAGATGATGTTTCGGACGAGATTTTCGCCCATAGTGCCGAGACCGATGAGTCAGAGGTGAGTCATAGAGAGGTGAGTTATGCCTTCATTTTTGCCAAACTCCCAAAAAAGCAATAAAAAAAGGCAACCGAAGTTGCCTTTTGTCCTTGTTTTTATTTTTGATTAATTGTTTTGTGTACGGACTTTATAGCTGTAGAGAGCTGTACCGAGAAGAGCCATGAGCATGAAAGCTATAACAGAGCCTGCTCCAGTTTCTACATATGTAGCCGAATTGAGAGAATAAGGAGGAAATTCTCCAGTTCCTGAGTTCTCTACTTCCAATGGGTCAAAGGGGAGAGCGATATCAATCTCACCAGACATTGTCGGAGCGGAATCGAGGACCAAATTGGCATCAATCTCACCAGACATAGTATCAGGGAGGATTTGTGCGAATGCCATACTAGAGATGAGGCATGCAGCGAGGATGAGGGTGTATTTTTTCATAAAGATTTATTTATACACAAGCAATGTACCATACATTTTTCCTCTTTTCCAATCCTTTCTTATAAAAAAAGCATGAAAATAACTTGCACAATATGTAAATAGTGTTGTAGTATCTATTTTTCGAGATATTCCTCTATATCCTTGCGTATTTCATAGATTTTCTCGAGATCCATGATAGAGGCGAGTTTCAGATCAGGAACGCCCGATTGACGCACTCCATAGACCTCCCCAGGGCCTCTGAGCTGCATATCTATCTCTGATATCTCAAATCCATCATTGGTCCTCTCGAGTGCTCTCAATCGTTCTGCATTGGCATTATCAGACAGGAGATAGCAGTATGATTGAGCATCACCTCGGCCGACACGACCGCGGAACTGATGGAGCTGTGAGAGTCCGAATCGTTCAGCGTTTTCTATACACATGACCGTCGCATTGGGATTATCGACGCCTACTTCTACCACAGAGGTGGAGGAGAGTATGTCGTAGTGACCAGCTATGAAGTCTCGCATGATAGTGTCTTTCTCATCAGTGGACATGCGTCCATGAAGTATCCCTACCGTTCTTTCTGGGAACAACATGCCCAGCTTCTCAGCTGTTTCATGGACCGAGACAGCATCTATTTTTTCACTTTCCTCGACCAGAGGCGATACCCAATACACTTGGTGACCATTTTGCATCTGTGCTTCTATCCAGGAATAGGCCTCATGTGCGTGTGCTGGAGTGACTATTTTTGTAGTGACAGGTTTTCTATTTGCTGGGTATTCACGGATGATCGAGATATCCTGATTCCCATACAGGGCCATAGAGAGTGTTCTCGGGATTGGGGTCGCGGTCATCATGAGGACATGCGGAAAGGTCGAAACTTCATTCAGTGATTCAGGAGTATCCCCGAGTGCGGTCTGGAGGACTCATTTACTGATGTATTCTGTGAGCTTCTCTCGCTGCTCAACACCGAATCGGTGTTGTTCATCGATGATCACATAGGAGAGATTTTGAAAATGCGTGTCCTCAGATATGAGGGCATGCGTCCCGACCACGACCGAGAGCTCTCCTGATTTGAGGGCTGATTTGATATCTTTTTTTTCTTTTGCCTTCAGACTTCCGAGGAGGAGAGCAGAGCTGATACCGTATGGTTCGAGGAATTGGGCGAGTTTTTTTGCTACTTGTGTCGCGAGTATCGTCGTCGGAGCCATATAGGCGACCTGTCATCCTGTTCATCGTACCCAGTGAAGGAGCGACAGAAATGCTACTATAGTCTTGCCTGTACCGACATCTCACTGGAGAAGTCTCTGCATACAGATATCCCGCTCCATATCCTTGAGCATCTCAAAGAGGGTGATTTTCTGATGATTTGTCAGTGGGAAGGGGAGTTGTCCGATAGCTTCTTTCATAAATTCAGCATCCAGGGGAGTTCCTCTCACATGTCAGATACTGGCTTCTTGGATGATTTTTTTCCTTTGTAGAGCCCGGTATTGGAGTTCAAAGAGTTCTTCATAGGCGAGCTCGTGCTTTGCCAGCTCATAGGTCTCGAGAGTTTCCGGTGCATGGAGTGCCCGGATATTTACTATACGGGGGCGATGCTTGCGCACCTCCTGTATTTCCTTGGGTAATACTTCTGGTATGTATTTGAGATATTCGAAGAGAAGCGGTATTTTCTCGCGGAACCACTTGGTATTGATCCCCTGTATTTCTGTATATATGGGGAGGTATGCCTGTCTCTTCTCATCGAAGAGCTCAATATCGGGCTGAGGAAATGAGAGTTTCCCATATTCGTATTTCGGTTTTCCGTGGACGATGATAGTATCACCAGGTCTGATAGTTTGTTTGAAAAATGGCGTACGAAAAAAGACACACTCAGCAGATATACCATGCTTATCGACGATGAGAAATTTTGTCAGATTTTTCTGAGATTTCGTCCGTTCTTGTATGATGTTGATGAGAGTCACACGAATCGTGTTTTTCTCCTGGATATTCACATAGGCCAGTGCATCGATGACATCCGAGGTATTCTCTATATCGCGTGGGAAGAAGAGGAGTAAATCTTCCACAGTCTCTATACCTCCGCGAGCGAGTCTCTGGATATAGCTTTCTGTCGTATGGAGGAGAGACTTGGTTAATTTCATTTACTCTTTATAAATACAAAAGACAAAGTACAAAGTATAAAATGAAGGATTTGATTGAAAACTCTTATTTCATTGGTAAAATTGTAGTACTTTTCCTCCCTATGACAATCCCAAAAAAGATGCCTGAGAGTGTGCGAAGAGCTTCATTAGAAGTTGATGATGATTATTATGCAGTAGAAAAACAGAGAATCGCAGAGGAAACACAAAAAGCCCGCAGAATTCATGAAGAAGATATCCACCTTCACCTCGTAGCCAATATCCCATACTACGAAGATGCTGACGCAACTGTTCGCCAGTCTCTCGTTCGTCTCAATAATCTGCTCTTACACAGATATGATCAGCCATGACTCATCATCTGGCAGTTTCTCAAACACGAGCCCACTGAGATACGAGATTATGCTGCAGACTTCGGTGATGACCTCTCGCTGTCTGAGCAGGATATGCTCGTGAGTTTCCTGCAAGAAAAGAAACAAGAAGAAGAAAATATGGTTGAGATGGGATTTGATGAAGATGGTGAAGATGATGACCTGAATCCAATTATAGAAGACGATGAAATAGGAAATGGTAATGAGAGTGAATACATTGATAGGGAAGAAGAATAAAAATTTGCTCCGGGACAAACTTTTCATACAATCCCTCTCACACGGTGAGTTACCCAAGTGGCTGAAGGGGCGGGATTGCTAATCCTGTAGGGTGACGAAAGTTGCCGCGAGGGTTCAAATCCCTCACTCACCGCCATTCGATTCGGATTTTATACGAAACGAATGTCCTGAGCTTGTCGAAGGGCTAAAATCCTCACTCATGGCAAGCCAGAATGTTTTTCAGACGGACCTATAGCTCAGGGGTTAGAGCAGTCGGCTCATAACCGATTGGTCCCTGGTTCGATCCCAGGTGGGTCCACCATTAAATCTTCAATTCGTTGGAGATTTTTTTTGTGCTAGAGTTTTTCAGATTTTCTCTACAATGCCGGCATGAAATGTATTCTCACAATCCTTGATGGTTTTGGTATAAATACCGAGAGCGAAATGGATGATGCAATCAAACAAGCAGCACACCCTGTATTTCATGAGCTCTTCAGTCAGTCTCATGCAAAGCTGTGGACACATGGTCGACTCGTGGGCTTGCCAGAAGGACAAACAGGGGGCAGCGAAGTGGGGCATCTGACGATAGGAGCGGGGCGAGTCTGTCCGCAGACACTTGTCCGTGTCACCGACCTGATGGAGCACATAGAGGATGATGAGACATACCAGAAACTCCTCAGCTACATCTATTCTCACAATAATCGACTTCATATCGTCATGATATTCAGTGATGGGGGCATTCACGCTCATACAGACCACTTAAAAACCCTTCTCAAGAAACTCCCGACTGATATTCAGATATACCTCCACATAGCGAGCGACGGCCGAGATGTCGCACCTGATTCGCTCCCGAGGTATATTCACCTCTTTGATGAAGAAATTACTTCTCGGAGACTTATAATATCCTCTCTTGCTGGGCGATATTTCTGATTTGATCGAGCTGATAATTGGGAAAGAGTCGAGAAGGCGTACCGTGTCATGACACAGACAGATCGTACTGGCTGTCCAGAGAGTTCACAGATTTTTCAAATTCTCCAAGAGCGATATGCCGCCGGCGTGATGGATGAACATCAGAAACCAATTGCTTTCTCCGATGGGAAGGGGATAGAGGATGGCGATGCAGTCTGGTGTCTCAATTTCCGTGCCGACCGTGGTCGCATGATGACGCAGGTATTTGCTGGAGAAGATTTCACATGATTTTCCCGAAATAAACTCGATATTTTCTACCTCGCTACTTTTCGCTATTATCCAGAATATCAGAGCAATTTTCTCCTTGATGAACTCGATATTCGTGACACTCTCCCAGAGGTTATCTCAAAAGCAGGGAAGACACAATTGCACATCTCGGAAACTGATAAATTTATCCATGTGACGAAATTTCTCGCAGGATTCCGATCTGAACCATTTACAGGACAAGTAAATAAGGGTTTTGATTCCTATACTGGGGGACCTTTTTCAGAAAAGCCTGAGATGGAGGCAGATGCTATCTGTGACTACATTGTAGAAAATGCAGACCAATACGATTTTACGGTCGTAAATTTCCCAAATGGTGACCTCGTCGGACATTGCGGAGATCTGGAAGCCTGTAAAAAAGCTGTCTCAAAACTCGGAGATGTAGTAGGGCGACTTATCGAGTATTCAAAAAAGCACGAAGTCACTCTCATCGTCACAGCTGATCATGGTAATTGTGAACGAATGGGAACTTCGCAGAGTCCAGACACAGCACATACCCAATACGCAGTTCCGTGCTGGATTATTCGCGATGGTGAAGTCATCACTCCGAGTATTCTCGAGTCTGATCTCACAGCTCTCGCTCCAACAGTTTTGGATGCCATGAGCATTCCTGTACCACCCATGATGACCTGACAGTCTCTTATCTAATATCTATTTTCTAATATTTTTCTTATGTTTACTGTTCAAAAAATCGTCGCTCGCGAAGTCCTCGACTCTCGTGGGAATCCTACAGTCGAAGCAGAGGTGATTCTCGTTGATGGATCTCATGGTCATGCAATAGTTCCTTCTGGTGCTTCGACTGGTTCACACGAGGCACTCGAGCTCCGCGATGGAGACACTTCTCGCTATCTCGGCAAGGGTGTGCTCCAGGCTGTAGCCAATATCAATGGAGAAATAGCTGAAAAAGTTATTGGCAAAGAATTTGCTGATTTCCGAGCACTCGATACTTTTCTTATCCAGCTCGATGGTACTCAGAATAAATCACGCCTCTGAGCGAATGCTCTCCTCGCTGTCTCTATGGCTGTCGTGTGTGCATGTGCAAAATCAGAAAACCTAGAACTCTACCAATTTATAGGAACTCATAATAGTCCAGTATCGACAGACTATGCCCTCCCAATGCCGCTCATGAATATAATCAATGGTGGTGCACACGCTGACAATCCTCTCGATATCCAGGAATGTATGATAGTCCCGGTTGGGGCTGCGACGATGTCTGAGCGAGTACGTATGGGTGCTGAAGTATTTCATCATCTCAAAAAAATCCTCAGCAAACGAGGTCTCGCTACGAGTGTGGGAGATGAAGGAGGATTTGCTCCGATGGTGAACTCGACCGATGATGCCCTCGCGACAATCACCGAAGCTATCAAGTCCGCTGGCTACACAACAGAACAGGTGAAAATCGCTCTCGATGTTGCATCTACTGAATTTTTCAAAGACGGGAAATATAACCTCGCAGGCGAAAATAAGGTCCTGACTTCTGTTGAAATGGTCACCTATTACGAAGAACTCATGGCGAAATATCCGATTATCTCTATCGAAGACGGCATGTCAGAGGATGATATAGAAGGATGGAAACTGCTGACAGAAAAACTCGGAGACAAAATCATGCTCGTCGGTGATGATCTCTTTGTGACCAATCCAGAGAGACTCCAGGCAGGTATCGATGGCAAATACGGAAATAGTATCCTCATCAAGCTCAATCAAATCGGGACTGTATCGGAAACACTTGATGCTATCAATCTCGCTCATGAAAACGGCATGAAGGCTATCATCTCTCACCGTTCTGGTGAAACGGAGGATACATTTATCGCTGACCTCGCTGTCGGTCTCAGTACAGGCTATATCAAAACAGGTTCACTCTCTCGTACAGACAGAATTGCAAAATATAACAGACTGATGAGAATAGAAGCAATGAAATAATCATGAACTATTTTCTCCTCAAATCCGAACCAAATTGTTTCAGTATTGATGATCTATCTCGCAAGGGCGAAGAATCCTGGACGGGTGTGAGAAATTATCAAGCCAGAAATATCCTCCAAGATGATATGAGGGTAGGGGATTTGTGTTTCTTTTATCATAGTAATTGTTGTCCAGCTGCTATCGTCTGACTCATGCAAGTCGCGAGTGATGCTATCCCAGACATGACCACTCTCGATGTACATGATGAGCACTATGACCCGAAGTCCACCTTGGAAAAACCTATCTGGGTGACGAGAATCATGGAATTCGTCGAGAAATTTGATACACCGATATCTCTCGCGCAGCTCAAATCAGATGAAAAACTCGCAGGAATGGAGGTGACGAGAAAATGATCGAGATTGTCGGTGACAAAAGTTTCTGAACAGCATTTCATGCATATTATGAAAGTATATCAGAGTACAAAAGACAAAATAAAAAGTACAAAATAGGGGATTTTGAAATACTTTCCGCGATTTTCCGTATTATTTTGTAGTTATTTTATTCTCTATTTTTCCATGAAGAAGATTTTATTCATTCTCATAGTTCTTGCTGGTCTCCTAGCAGGTGCATTTCTCTACATCACTCGACCTGTCTCAGCTCCTTCAGTTCCGACTGAGACTGACGAGACAACTGTATCGACCCAAGGATCTGTTTCTGCTGATATACAAACATTTGCTCTTGATCCATCTCGTTCTGAAGCAAAATTTGAAATCAATGAAGTCCTCAATAATGAGCCATTTCGAGTGGTTGGGACAACAAAAGATGTGACAGGTGAAATCAACCTCAATCCCACTAATCCCAATCTCACTGATACCAGTATTATCCGTATCAATGCTCGTACGCTCAAAACTGATTCTACCAGAAGAGATGGCATGATAGGTCGCATGATTCTCAAATCAGAAGCCAATGAATTTATTTCGTTTGCTCCACAATCTTTCTCCGGTCTCCCTACAAATCCACAAGTAGGTCAAGAATATAGTTTCACAACACTCGGTACACTCACCATCGCAGGCACTTCAAAAGATGTCACATTTACCGTCAAGGCAAAGGCTAATTCGGAATCAGAGATTCAGGGTGTTGCGACAGCGAGCATCAACTATACAGATTTCTCACTCACTATTCCTTCAGTACCGATGGTCGCGAGCGTTGAAGAAAAAGTCGATCTCACATTTAGCTTCGTCGCGGTGAAGAAGTAAAAAATCTCATCATCAAAAAACTCCCATTTCTGGGAGTTTTTTGATTGTGTTATTTTTTCTCAAACAGTATATCTGGTTTTACAATAGTGTTCAGATCAATTGAAATAGGGTCATCAAGCGTGGTTCATTCTTTAATTCCCATTGCCTTCATGACCTTGTTGGTTGCCTCAGGAATAAAAGGTGAGAGCATGAGAGTCGCGTAGTAGACGAAGACAATTCCTTCAACAAGTATTTTTCCTTTTTCTTCACCTGACTTCTTCCATGGCTCAGTAGTGTTGAGCATGTTATTCGCCATATTGAGCAGGGTATTAATGTGAGCAAACATCATTTGTGTTTGTAGCCAAGGTGACAATGCTTCTTTATAAGCAGTTAGTACACTGATAAAGCCGCCTTCGGGCTGAATAATCTCTGGAATACCACCCTCCGCCTTGTCCCGGTATGCAATCCATAGGGAAATAACCCGATTCACCAGATTACCATAGTTATTTGCCAGGACATCATTGTGGATGGACTTGATGCGCTCATCACTGAAATTGAGATCCTGTCCGACTCCCACTTCACTCGTCATATAGAGACGCACAGTATCAGAGCCATATTCCTCTATCATCGCATGTGGATCGATGACATTGCCGACGGATTTACTCATTTTCGCACCATCTTTATCATTCACGAATCCGTGTACGAGGATATTTTTTGGGAGATTGATTCATCCAGATAACAGCATGCCTATCCAGGTGAGACAGTGGAATCGAGCTATATCTTTGCCGATTACATGCAGCTCGCAGTTCCAGTTTTTGAAGTCTTCCTCGATATTTCCAGTAGAGACTCCAGAGATATAGTTTGTGAGAGCATCACACCAGACATACATCACATGTTCTGAATCATTTGGCACAGGGATTCCCCAGGTGAGCTGTTTCTTTGTGCGAGAGAAGCTGACATCTTCGAGTCCGTCACCGATCATCGCTATCATCTCATTTTGACGGAATTCTGGCGTGATCTTGACTTCACCACTTATGAGTTTTTTCTTTATCTCGTCGCTGTATTTACTGAGTTTAAAGAAATAATTCTCATCTTCGGTCCAGCGAGTGGGCGCTCCACCTTCCTTGAGGCATTTATTTTCATCCAGTTCTTCCTCGGTGACAAATCTCTCTTCACGGTCACAGTAGTAGCCAGCATAGGCTTTCTTGTAGATATCACCATTTGCATCGAGTTTTTTCCATAGTTCTTGGACGACAGGCCAGTGCCTTTCCCGATCTGTGGTACGGATATAGCCGTCATTTGAGATAGAAAGAGCCCTATTCATATC
>JBFZBA010000030.1:0-24989 GCA_041308705.1 Candidatus Altimarinota bacterium | reverse complement strand
ACAATGACCCTCATGAGGGTCATTGTTTGTATTTTCGGGTAAAATAATTATCGTAGACATCATGTTTAAATTCCTCTTTCGTACCTCTTGGCATCATATGAGCCGCATGCCGTATGCCTCTGTAGCGGTTGTATTTGTTTTTTCGCTTCTACTCCTTACCTGTCTGACAGGTATTTCAATGCTATCCTTTCTCACCGAAGAAAAGACCCGGATAGAGAGTTGATTTACCTATCCTCTTGCCCTCAATCCCCTCTACACATTTGAGAGTGAGCGTGTCACTGATTTTGCCGAGAGTCTCGTATCCGCAGGACTTGAAAAACCGATAGAATATATCACCCGTGAACAGGCACTCGATAGGGAGATTCAGAGAAATCCTGGCATCCTCGCAGTCCTGGCAGGAGAAAATCCACTTCCAGATGTCATAGTTATACCACTTCAGGGCATGGAGACAGATATTTTCTGGAAACGGATTCGGGAATTTCGTGATCTCTTCGATGGAGGTGTTGATATACAAAATCTTCGCAGCCGACTTCAGAACTATGAAGAGTCGATGAACGAAATACACGATATATGGATAGCACTTCTACTCTTTACCGGACTCACACTGCTCCTGATGCTCATGCTTCTCCTTGCTATACTTCGCTACCATTTACGGCTCTTTCAGGGTGAACGCGTAGTGGGGAGATTAGTCTGAGCCGATCCAGTATTTATCTGGTGACCGCATGTAGTGACGGGAAGTATTTACCTCGTTGTGAGTGTTGCTGTCTCACTCGGATTATTTCAATTGCTTCGTTATCTTTTTTAGCATCTTTCGGTGCCTGAGTCAGAAATACAATGCGCCAATGATGACGATAAATACCGTGATACCAGTAATATAGTTGCTGATGAGAGCTGAATTATCACCGATAAAATACCCCAGAGATATGAGTATGATATGCCAGATGCATGAACCAGCGAGCGTCAGTCACATAAATTTCCAAAATGGCATACGCACCATACCAGCAGGGAGGGACATGAGCTGACGAACGAGGGGAATGAGCCGACCATAAAATGTATAAAAATTGGCATCTTTCGCATAGAGTTTTTTTGCTTCTTCGTAGGCGTGTTTTTTTATCATAAAGTATTTCCCATATTTCTCAAAAAAGGCATCACCAACATAGCGTCATAGGCAGTAATTCACTGATGCACCAATAAATATAGCCACGAGAGATATCAAGAGTCATGTGAAGGGATTCATAGTGCCCTTTGCTGCGTTTATACCGATAGCCAGGAGTGGTATCTCAGAAGGGAAGGGAATCATCGACGACTCTATCAGCATCATGACAAAGAGAGCTGTATAATCAATTCCTTGAAAGAGCTGAAATATGTATTCGTAAAAAGATTCGAGCATAATTAATTTGTTTTCGCTTTTGCAGTTATTTTGATCATTTGGAGTGTGCCATTTGGTATTGTATCGACCTCGTAGACCAATAGTTCATAGTTTCCTACTTGTTTGAGTTGTATTCCTGAGAATATTTTCTTTCACTTATCTGTTGTAGTGAAAGTATATGATTTCATGGGGAAGAGAACATCCGCCTCGAGATTATTCGTTCCGAGATAGACAGTACCGGTGTAGCCCGTGATGACCTGACCAGCGCTATTCATAACAGAAACAGTCATATCAAATGGCGTATTGGTGAAGGATTCTTTTGGTGCTACCACAGCGAGGGATGCTATCTTTGTCGTGTTTGATTGAGGAGCCGTGGTGGTCGTAGGAGCTGCTGTGCCCGTCACAGTAATGCTAAAATGCTTCACAATATCAGCACCGCTCGCGATCTCATAGACATCGAGCTCGTAGGTGCCTGCTTTCCCTATGATGATATTCTGGAGAGTGATGACTCAGTTATTTGCCGCTGTGAAAGTATACCCCTCATCGATGGCAATAGGAGACATATCAGCGTAGGCACCAACTATTAGATCAAAATATACAGTACCTGTGTAGTTTGTGAGTGTCGCACCATATTGATCCAGTGCTTTTATAGTTATTTCAAATGGCTTATTGGTTTTTACATCTTTTGACACCGTAACAGCAAATCCTGCAAGCGTATTTTTGGGGGCTGGAGGTGTTGGTGTTGTAGGTGTCGCTATATTTGGATTACCGGGGATGGTGACAACGATATTTCATTCTGCATCTGGTGCAGATCCCAGTGGCGGCAGAGTGTTGTTAACATCGGTGATATATTCCATTTTTGTTCCTGCAAATCGCATGTTATATATCATACCAAACACATCGATACGAGTTGCGAGCATATCAGGTCCAAAATTTTTCGTAGAAGAAATAATACGATATTGAAGAGCGCCCTCGAGGAGATCTATCTGCCATTGAGGCATAGCTGCTGGATAGTTTGTCCGGTCGACATTTCTCTCATAGGGGACTTTCCCTGCTCGCATAGTGATAGCGAGAGCCTCGATACGAGAAATAGGTGTACTGGGCCGAGCAAGCGTGTTTTCTCGTGTTATGATACTATTATCAGACGCTATCTCGATAGCCCGACAGATCCAGTTATTGATTGGATTGTAGGCGACATCTCTGTAATAGTTCTTACAGAAATATTTCTCTGGAAGGGGCACATCTCCGACACGGAGAGCGACACCAATTGCTTCTACTCGTGTGATCGTATCGGCGAGTCTGTACTGTGCAGGATTTTTGGAATTATTGACGATGATATCGTAGCTCGCGAGTGTATCAGCTATGGTAGCCTCGAGCGGCGTAGTAGCTTGCGTGAGAGGGGAGATGGCGAGGATGAGAAAGACGATTTTTTTCATAGTTTAGAGTGAAAAATATCGTGCAAAGCGAATAGGTATATCCTGTGCGTAGTGGCGATATGTATCTCCATGAGGCAGACGAAACAGTAGAGCCGTGATACCCCATCCTAGGAAGAATCCGACGAAGATATCCCCAGGATAGTGGATGCCAGCTATGATTCTCATAAGACAAGTCAGGAAACCAAGAACAAAAAATGTCATAGTCACTCTCGGACGGTCGAGGAGTATATGAAGTGCCCACCAGCTCGCTCACCAGAACATCGCATGTCCAGAAGGAAATGAATTATCTGGCAGATGATCGAGGAGAGGAGGGAGACTCGAGAAAGCCTCTGGACGCGGCCTCACAGGGAGCATTTGATTGATAATCCAGTAAACAGCAAAAGCCACAAAGACATGCCAAAAGAGATCGAGAGCAACATGTTTTGGTCCATTATTTCTCACAGAGATACCGTAGAGCCAGAGCCCTATGAGGAAGAGGCTAAAGAGTATTGGCTCACTGTCTGCGATGAGCAGAACGACCCAACGAAACCACTCAGTATCAATCACGAGAGAGTTTCTCATTATTTCCAGAAGTTGTACATCAAATGTTTGTAGTGTATCGAGCATAGAAGAATATAGACTGAGTATAGTCTACTCTTCTATTTTTTCGAGTGTTTGTGGTTGCATTTTCACTGTTCGATGTCTGGTACGGGATCGAGTCCTCATTTTGACCAGGGGTGACATCGGAGTATTCGCCAGAGAGTGAGTCTCGTCGCACGGAAAAATCAAAACTTCTCGAAGCATTCCCGCCCGTACATGCTGCATGTCGGATAGTAGCGACAGTGACTTCGGCCGAGAGCTCTCGCCCAGAAGCTATGATCAGGAGAGAGGAGAAATTGGTAGGAGCGGATGAGAGCTATGATAATCTTATTCATTATTTTGTTATTGTACTTTGTTATAGCGAAATACAAAAAAACCAGAAATAATTTTCTGGTTTTTTAGATGGCAAGGTTGAATTATGATTTCACGAACTTCACAACATCAGCAAAGATACTTGGATTTGAGATAGCGAGATTTGAGAGAACTTTTCGATTCAGTTTTACATGCTTGATGTACATGCTGTTGATAAATCGTGAGTAAGTGAGTCCGAGAGGACGAACAGCAGCATTGAGACGTATAGTCCAGAGCTTGCGGAAATCACGCTTCTTCCTACGACGATCCTTGTAGGCGTTGAGGCCAGCTTTCATCGTAGCAGTCTTTGCATGCTTGAATGCACTTGATCGTACTCCTCGGTATCCTTTTGCGAGAGCGAGAACTTTCTTATGTCGTTTTTTGGTCATGAGACCTCGTTTGACGCGTACCATACAACTAAAGTAAAAAGTAAAAAGTAAAAAGTAAAAAGGCTGGAACCTCTTTAAAATCTACCACATGGGCTGTATTCTAATGCAAATTATAAAAAATCAAGAAAATATGATTTTGTTTTTATTTTGCAGCTTTCTTTGGAGCAGCTTTCTTAGCTGGAGCATTCTTTGCTACAGTTGTCTTTGGAGCTTTTTGGGCTTTCGGTGTTGCTACTTTTTTCACAACAGTTTTGATTTTTGGAGCCATGCGAGGAGTTTTCACGATTGTTCCATCAGCAGCCTTTTGTGCGATGTTCTTTTTTGCTGTAGGTGTCTGAAGGCCGACTGCTTTGTGTCCCCATTTCATTTTTCGCTCGTTTGCGATATGAGTGGTTGCACCGTATTTGCCTTTGCCTTTTGATTTGCTTGATTTATTTTGTAGGAGATGGCGTTTTCCGATTTTTGCTGTGGTGAATTTACCAGTAGCAGTGATCTTTACACGCTTTTTACTTCCGGAGTGGGTTTTTGCTTTCATGATGAAGGAGTTAGAGGATGGAGCTGAATATTAAATCGACGACCCATGAATTTGATGGGACCCTCGATGCGATAGATTTTTGCGATGCTATCGACGAAGGACTGAAGCTTTGAGCGAGCCATGTCTTGGAACCGCATTTCTCGTCCACGGAGAGGTAGCTCGATTCTAAGGATATGGCCTTCTTTTGCAAACTTTTCTGCCTGTTTCCGACGGATTTCCATATCATGTTCTCCGATGGCATAACTGAGACGGAGAGTTTTGAGTTCTGTTTTCTTTGTGGCTGCCTGATTTTTCTTTTTATTTTTCTTTTCGATGAACTGTTGTTTTTGCCAGTCAACGATTTTTGCTATGGTGACTCATTCACGGACTGCCATCTCGACGAGATCGAGTTCTTGTCCTCGTGCCATCTCGAGAGCTTCTCCCAAGGACATGACTCCGAGCTGTTCACCTAATTCGTTTATTACCTGTACACGAGAAGCAGTGATCTGCTCATTCATTCGTTTCTTTGGTGGTTGCATCGAGGATTACTTTGAAGAGAGGTTGGCGAGCATGCCAGCGAAGCGAGATTTTTTTCTTGCTGCGGTATTTTTGTGGATGATGTTTTTCTTTGCGAGTGTGTCGATGATTTTCTGGAGTTTTGGAAACGCTTCATTTGCTTCAGTAACATTGTTACCAGCGATGAGTCGCTCAAAACCAACACGAGCTTCACGAAATAATCCACGAAAACGGTCATTTCTGAGGTGTCGTGTGATATTTTGTCGGAGCTGCTTCTTTGCAGAGCGGAGGATAGGCATAATTGAGTGAAAATAAGAAGGGCAGTTAGTGCGTTCTCAAAAGAGAAAAACGTCCTAATTACCAAAATCTGTGCACAAAAAGTCAGGAGACACACTGTCTTTTCTTGTTCGCTATCTTATGTAAAGACTTTTTTTGTCAAGATTTTTCCTCCTTTTTATCGTAATAAAAACACTGAGAAACTGGGGAATGTGGAAAAACGAGTAGTTCGAGAAAGTAAGTTTTTTGATGAAGAAGCTTACTCATGCGTGAGCGACTGAGACAAAAAATGAGACTGACAAAGAAATATGAAGTTTTTCCACATCTCCATAATTGATAATTATGAATTGCAATTATACTCATACACAATGAAATGGTTTGATCTTTTTTCTGATAAGCGCTCACAGACTTCGCTCAAAAGTGGCGATGATGTGGCCCAAAATCACTCCCCCAAGAGCTATAGGGATATCAGTAAACGCGGTCCCATAAACCTCATGAGTGGACTCTTTGATACACAGAAATCCTATACACCGTTTACGCTTCGTCGTCATATACATCATTTTTGCGAGCATATTCCTGAATATGTCTGACAGCTGACGAAGGGGCATATGTCTATCATTATCATGATTGCTGTACTCGCGTATGCTATCTATGGACTGGGATTTATCCTCCGTACCGAGCTGCATCTCAGAACTATCAATAATAATCCAGGAGCCCTCTTCACAGAATCTGGGATTTCTACCCTCAGGGATATGCGGAGAGATTATCAGATATTGGCACCTGTTCTCGGTAATCCATTTTTCCCCATAGAGCCTTTCGCGACCTATGGGAGAGTCATCGATATAGGGCATGATCTCATCCAGCGCACGAGTAAATTGCAAGACATAGAACAGGATATCATGGAATGGAGAGAGGTCGCGGATACTCAGAGTATCTTCCCGATTGTGCGAGAGGTCATGAGATGGCTCTCCGGCATGGATAACGATATCAGACAGCTTCACACGATGATCCAGGCACAGGCTCCCGAGATAGAATCGGAGGGTGCCTTTACTCTCTGGACAAATCTTCTCAAGCATGAGGATACCTGGTACAGTCTGCTAGGACGAGGGAAGCCGACCAGAATACTTCTCTTGAATCAAAATAGTGATGAACTCAGAGCGGGCGGTTGATTTCCGGGGACAGCATTTATCATCGAATTTGATGAGGGGAAGATGACGCGTTTTGAATTTTTTGATATTTATGCGCTTGATTGGAAGCTAACCTGATATCGTCCACCGCCAGAGGGTATTAACCAAATGAAATCCATCAATTACCCAGGCAAGCCAGTAGAATTTGAAATTCGGGATGCGAATTATTATCCACTCTTTTCTGAGAGCGCTGTAAAGCTCGATGAGCTGGCACAGGAAGCGGGTATCTGACCACTGGATATGGTCGTAGGAATTAATCAGAAATTTCTCGAAGATATGGTCCGTCTCGTTGAACCACTGACAATAGAGGGCATACCAATGAAAATCGATCATAGGAATGTCACACTCATACTCTCGATGCTCGTAGAAGGTAAAAAAACACTAGAGTGAACACCGAAATGAACGGTCAAAATACTGTCAGATGTCCTTCTCAAAGAGCTTCAAATACAAAACAAAGAACAGCAAGCAGCACTCATATTTGCAGGGCATGTGTACAATGGAGAATTCATCGCAGGTTCATCACGACCTGATGTCCAGGCAGCGCTCGACAGTCTGGGAATATTTGATCGCTGGTATGGCGAGAGAGAAGATTGGATCTATCCACTTTTTACCTCTATCTCTCGAAACAAATCTGACAGACTCATGGAGAGAACATTTGAAATCAATCGTACCGATGTCTGTGACAGGACTCTCACACTTCGCCAGAAACACTGGTTCGACCTCATAGAGGCTGCACGCGTGAAGAATCTGGCACATGAGCTGGGACTCGAGGATAAGCTTCAGGTACTTCTCCCGATACAGGGATGAGGGAATAATGTGCAGTATCTGAGATTTATCGTGCCACCAGGGACACAGCTAGTCTCGGGATGAGCGTTTACCATCGCTGATGAAAATCCAGACTTCACAACCATTCATGGATACGAGACGACCAATCCAGGTACAACAAAAGAAACCACTATCAGCTACAGACTTCCGATTGGATACTGTTCAGAAGAAACACAGTTTTTCAAGCAACCAGGACTCCGTAATACTCGCGTCGTCATCCAGAAAAACTGAGTAAATGTCTATCAAAAATTTTACGAGTAAGTATGTTTCAATTCCAATATTTCAAAATCCCACGAACACTTTCTCGAGACTATTGCACTCGAGCACTTCAGGCACTCGAAAAGGTCATTAAAAAACCACAGCAAGGAAGTATCAATCTCATCGTTATCGATGAAGAAGAAATGGCTCGCATGAATCAGCAATTTCGAGGAAAAGAAGGTCCGACAGATATTCTGACTTTCTCGTACCGGGGAAAGTCCGGACTTGAGATGCCTGGAAGTCCGGACTTGGTCGTCGGTGAAATCTATCTCTGTCTTGAGAAGATACAATCTTACGCAAAAGAATCTGGAAAAACCTACAAAAAACAACTCGAGTACATCATCATCCACGGACTCGTCCATCTCATGGGCTATGATCATGCGACTGATGCTGATTGGAGAGAGATGGAGAAAGTTGAAAAGAAAATTCAGTCACTTCTCGAACAATAAATGGCTCATGATTCGTTCGGTACTTTTTGTGGAAAAAGTACCCAAAACCATTCAGAACAGAAAAACTCGCTATAAACCCGGTTCATCTCGATATCTGTTTTCATCCCGCTCAGACAGTTTCTGTACTAAAAACCCATTTCTGTTCTTGAGAGAGAGGATTATTGAGGTGTGATAATTATCGAATCTCGTATTTGAGATAGACCTGAATCTGGATTTCCTGTGATCCAGCTTCGATAGCTGGAGCGACAGCCGCTTCTTTTGAACCAACTGCTATATCCATCATAGCACCACCACGATATGAGACAGAAGGAGAGATATATCCTTCACTGATTTCGAGGAGACGACCGAGAGTAAATCCTCCTGCTTCCGCGATGTTCTGAGCTTTTACCTTCGCTTTTTCGATGGCTTCTGCACGAGCCATATTTTCTACTTCTGTTGGATTATCGAGAGAGAATTGGATATCAGAGACTGTATTGGCACCATTGGAGACTACACCTGTGAGGAGAGCACTTGTGAGCTTGAAGTCTCGTATTTTGAGAGTAGCCATTTGCTGTACTGTGTAGCCGACGATTTCTGCTGGAGGACAAGTGCTACCTGCGCGGTAATCACAGATTACATTTTCATAACGAGGGTTGATGCTGTATTGTGTTGTCGAGATGTCTTTCTTATCGATACCTTGTTTCGCGACAAAATCTATTACAGCATTCATTTTTGTTGCATTGTCTGATTGGAGCTTCGCGAGGTCTTCATCGCCCTCAGTGATGACCTGGAATGTGAAGCTCGCTACATCTGGTACGCCGACAGCTTTTCCATCACCCTGGACGGTGAAGCTACGGAAATTGGTCGGTTCACTTGAACGGTCGTATGTTTTTGTTATTGAAAAGCCGAAATATAGGAATCCAGCGAGACTCACGATGACCGCGAGGCTGAGGAGGTTTTTGAGAGAAGGGGACATATTGAAATACTTAGAAAATAAACACCTACTCAGTATAGACGCAAATACCTAACATAAAGTGACAAAAATGTGAAATTACTGGACTCGCAGCAAAATTATTTCCCATCTATTATCTCTACCACCTTCTCCCGTGATGTATGTCCGAGCACTATATTGATGCGTGATTTTGGTACATCGAAAAACTCTGACAAAGCTTCGATAAGTCACTTATTTGCCTCTCCATCTATTGGTTTTTCTCGTATTTTGACGATAAGTGTTTTCTCGCCAAATAAATTCTCTACCCATTCGATAGATTTTTTCCGGCTCCCCGGTTTGACATGAATTGTTATACGCATATTGGAGTATTCAGATAGAGAAATAGGTAGAGATAGAGGGCGGACTGCTATCTGAGAAAATCTAAAAAATCCATCCTCTACCTCTCCCTCTACCTTTTACTTATTTCCCTTCGCCCACTTCACACCCAGATAGACAAACGGTGTGACAATAACCGACATACAACACTTAAATATCCAGTATGGGAGAATGATCCCCCAAATCATTGCATGATTTCCTGTGTAAAATGCGAGATAGACGAAGAGAGTCGTATCGATGAATTGTGCAAGGATATTACTGACATTGCTTCTGACACCGAGGCTCGTGATTTTCGCACGCATACGATAGAATATGAGGATATCGAGTATATCAGAGATGCCGAAAGCGATGATACTCGCGATCGCGATACGAGTCGTCATGCCAAATATCTGATCATACGCTGCCTCACTTCCTGCGAAGAGCTGACTTGGTGGCAGCTGTGTTGCAAAAAAAGAAAAGAGTGCGAGACCGACAATTGCCAAGAGCCCTATCCGGTAGAGTGTTTTTGCAGTTTTTTTCCCCCAGACTTCGATAACGACATCATTGATAGAAAATATGATTGGCAGGAGGAAAATAGCGACACTCACTTTTAATTCGCTGATTGATATCGGTCCAAATCCAAAGGAGATATTATCACCAACGGGGATAGTCTTGATACCAAATATTTCAGCCAGGAGAATACAAAACACATAGAGTCCCGCGAACATGAGGAGCTTTGTTTCCTGTGGCGTTGCTTCGTGCGATTTTCGGAGAAATGAGAACATTGGATAAATAATTAAAAATTAAGAAAGAAAAATTTAAAATGATTGAAGTTATATCATAGCCAGAAGATAAGGAATTACTTTTATGATTGTAGTGTTTGAAAGATAAAATCAATAAAAATTCATATTTATAAAAAATCACTACAATTCGAGGCATGTCGCGATTCTCTGACTATCTCCAGGCTACATTTGATTTCTCTGCTTCTGAGGCAGAGGAGATTATTGTCGCCATGAAAAAACCGATAGGGAAGAGTATCCGCCTGAATACGAGGAAAATAGCACTTTCAGAATTTAAAATACACGCTAAAGAACAGGGTTGGGAATTAACAGCGACAGATATCCCAGAGGTATTTCTCATCGACCGCGAGGATACGAGTATCGCTCTCGGAAATACTCTGGAGCATCAGGCAGGATGGTTCTATATACAGGAGGTTGCTGCGGCCATGCCTCCTCATCTGCTTCGCAGAGAGGTAGCAAATAAGAAAGAAGAAATAAAAAAGAAGAAAGGAGGACTTATTGATAATTGAGAAAACCTTGATTGAACATTGAACATTGAACATTGAACATTGTTGGATATGTGTGCGGCTCCAGGAGGCAAGACGACACAACTGGCTGATTATTTCCCAGACTCTCTCATCATCGCCAATGAAGTGAATCGTACACGGACGCCACAGCTTTTCGATAATCTCGATCGTATGGGGTATGACAATATTGCTGTTGTCTCGTGTGATGGGCGATTTTTCCAGAATTTCCCAGAATTTTTTGATGCAGTACTATTGGATGCACCGTGTAGTGGTGAGGGGACAGCTTTCCGTGATGGTGCAGTCATCGATCATTGGCATGAGAAAAACATCGACCGAATAGCAAAACTCCAAAAACAACTCATGGAAACGGCTGAAACAGTGGTAAAACCAGATGGCTGGCTCTCGTACTCGACTTGTACGCTCAATAAAGAAGAGAATGAAGAAGTGATAAGATCATTAGGTGGCGAGCCAATGCAAAAAGCAAAAGGCAAAAAGCAAAATGAAGGAATTGATAATAATGGTCCGCAATTTTGAATTTTGAATTTTGAATTTTGAATTACTTCAAGATTAATAAGCAAGTACGCAAAGAGATTTTGGCCCCATATCGAGCATACTGGTGGATTTTTCGCTTCTATTTTTCAGAAGAAAACTTCTTCCAATATTCACCATGATTATCCTATCCTCGCTGCAAAAGGTCAGCAAAAGCTCATCGTGAGTCCTGTCACAAAGGGGGAGAGGGAAATAGTCGAGCGATTTATCTCCAAACATCTGAAGACAAAACTTCGAGACGGATTCCTCTTTATCACCAAGGATGGAGTTTATTTCAACCAGAGAAATCTGGGGACACTCGCTCAACACTTTTATTTCGTCCATGCAGGTATGCGCATCGGGACGATCAAAAATAACTCATTTACACCAACACATCATCTCTTGTGGTGCCTCGCAGAAACTTCCAACATCCCACAGAAACAGATAACCCGTGAAGAATTTGAATGAAAGACGAAAAATCCAGAGAAATGGTGTATCGGTCGCTACTGAAGAGGTGTCGTGGGGATAGTGCCAACTGAATAATTAAAAAAATCTCTCCCAGACTCCATCAGTCATAACAAGTGTCGATGACGATTGGTCTCGGAGAGATTTCGATAGATACGATCCATACGCGTATCCCGTGTTAGCCATCCCCTATGGTGAGTTTTGTGAGAGTTTCACCAGCTCAGTGTGTTATTGATAGTTGGGATGGTTTTTCCCGCGTATCACACACTCTAGAGACTATCTATTGTGTGAGGACATATGGAGTCACTTAGGACAGCCAACAATCATATTAAAACATACATTTATCCACATGTCAAATATTTATCATAAAATTTGACTAAAAGTAAAAAATAATAGTATGTATGCATGTCAGAATCATTCTCAGAAAAGCAACAAACCCTGCTCAAACAGCTCAGGAAGCTCGCACTGATGCATAATCGTGATTATTTTTTCTCGATTATTCCTCTTGTAGAAGCGGCAACACCAGACCAAGAAGATCTCCTAGATACCTATAAGACAGCTCTCGATGTAGATTCTTCGCGTCTTTTTCAGAGCAGATGTGCACTGTTCACCCCAGGAAGAATTAACTCTATCATCTAATCTCGGTTATGGTAAATATGGAAATGGATGGAGGCATCAAAATCTACCTCAAGGAAATCTGAAAAACAGCCCTCCTCACTCGAGAGGAAGAGAGTGATCTTGCTGCAAAAATTATCAAAGGGAAATATATAGAAATCAAAGAGATTATTCTGGATATTGTTGCCTGAGAGAGGGGAGACCTCTCTGTTATCGATATGGTAGAACTCACGAATTCTCTCTCGAGACTCAGCAAAGAAAAAGATGATATCTGAAAAGACATCCTCGCACAACTCAAAAAACTCGAAAGTATTGCTGCTTCTGATGAGGGAGAAGATGAGGGAGAAGATGAAAATCCCACTTCAGGAATTGAACAAGATGGAGAAGATGGAGAAATATCAGAGGATGATCAGATGGAAGCAGGTTTGATATTTTCTTCTGACGCTACACGGACCTACCCCGTGACACAGGAATTAAGAGTATCTTGTAGTGAACTCGCAACTACTCTCTGATGGGAAGAGGTATCACCGCAGGAAAAACAAGATAAACTAGAGTACAGAGTAGCAAGGGATCACATGATAAAAGCGAACCTGCGTCTCGTCGTAAATATAGCAAATAGATATGCCAAGAAAGGACTTCCACTCCTTGATCTCATCTCTGAGGGCAATATAGGCCTCACGAAGGCTTGTGAGCGATTTGACCCAAATAAAGGTTGAAAGCTCTCTACTTATGCTGCCTGGTGGATAAGACAGTCAATCACGAGAGCCCTCTCTTACAAAAGCCGGGATATACGCATTCCTACACATATGCTGAAGAAAATATGGGAAATGAGAGATGTGGAGACAACGATGACTGAAGAACTTGGTCGCCCTCCATCCGACGAAGAGTTGCGCATGAGGCTCAATCTTGATCCAAAGAAATTTGCTCATCTCATGTCTGCGAGTATGTCTCCCGTATCACTCGATGCACCGAGAGGCGATGAAGATAACACTGAATTCGGAGAATCTATTTCACATCCAGATGATGAAGATGCTGGCGAGATAGCAGCAATTCGTGATATGCTTCAGCGTGTACCAGAGCTCCTAGAATCACTCTCAGAGCGTGAGCGTTTTATCCTCGAAGAACTTTACTGACTAAAGGATGAAGATGGTAAATGAAAGACACTAGAACAAGTAGGCCAATCTATGAATCCTATAATAACACGAGAACGCGTTCGTCAGCTCAAGAATATTGCTCTGAGAAAACTTGAGAAAACATTTCAAGATAGACATAGACTGTATGAAAAAATTCGTGAAGCAAATGCTGGGAGATCCAGTGATGAGGAAGAGGAAGAGGTTCCTGATGGCTCAATTTCTGATGAGGGGATTATAAAAAATCCAGTTTTGACAGATGAATTTATCAGTAGAGTAAGAAAGCAAGTTCAGTGAATTCGAACTCAAACCAATTCAGCCCCAATAAAGAAACCAAAACCCCCTGTCGTATCGCCCCCGAAGAAAATACCAGAAAAGAGACAAAATAAGACACGCGATATACCACTAGAGAAACAACAAGAACTCCAGAGACTCGCTCTTTCTATCTATCATGGATGAAATATTAGTTCCAAAAGAGCTGAAAGAATTACCGCACTCAACCTCTTTCTCGGCACAGGTGGAGTTGTAAAGCTCGATATAGATGGAATTGCCGGTGAGGTTGGGCTCTCAAAAGCTGATGTCGTCGCAACACTCCTGGATATCATCCGGGAGCGTAAGCAGTGAATAGCCGAGAATATTCCGGATATTAGTTTGACTAAATAGTATAAATTTATATAAATGTTCATTAAAAAGTAATTCATTAACTCTCTTAATTATGAACTCTGGCACCACTTTTGCACATGAACTCATAGATATAGTGGCAGATGCAACAACCAAGGAAACAATAGGGAAGACAGTTCCTCAGGATGAAAAATCTGAACAGAGAGAAACCTATACTGGTCTGGTCAGAGACCTACCATGTCTACGAAACAAAGGTGTTGTTGATACTGTTTTAAATCAGCTTAACTGAGTGCAGACACATGGTGATTTCCTCGAAGCGATGAAAGTCATAGAGCCATTAGTAGCCAGGGTGAGAAGAGTTCTCACCGAGGCACAGATATTGGTAGATAGTCGGGATCCGTTTGCTCCCCTTGAATTCATAGAATCACAGAGTACTCGTACCGTTTCTACACTGGAAAGACTCACTGCACAAGAAAGAGCCCAAAGCCAACAAATAGCAGTATCTTTTCTTAACCGAATACTCCCACTTCTCGGACAAAAACTCTCAGAAGTCAGAGGAAATGCCCACAGAGTTGGAGAATGAGTATTTCACGGGAATCATGATTTCTCGACTGTTTCTTATGGTGTGAATTCTCAGGGATCAGACATTACGGATGCGGCAACGGCGATATGGAATAATGTGAAATTCAAACGAGGATCAAAGGGGCACAAACTACTTCAACTTTGTTCGGGATATCAACCATGAGCAATTATTAACATGGATGTTGTCGCAAAAAAATTGTATGAAGAAGAAATTATTTTAAGTAAAGAGCTAAAAAGCAGATTAAACCAGGCCTTATACCAAGTTCTGATGCATTTTGCAGAATGAAGGAAACCATTTGTAAGGCTGAGGGGAGGAGGTGCTATACAAATTTCTCACGGTATTGATAATTTTCCCCTTTCTGAATTATCTGAACCCATCTTACTAAATCAAGCATTTCTCAATGCACCTATTCTTATGGAGAAAGGTGTAATCCTAAAAGCATCAAAGATTGTTTCAAAAAAACTCACTACTGAGACAGTTGCTGAATTAAACCTCAGTGAAGATGCTCAGCTCGTTGTGAAGTATTTCCTCTCACATGCTGATGTAGAGAGTGTATCAACAAGTAATTTCCTGACAGCTATAAGGAAAGCTCCAAACTTCATCCTCGAATTATCAACAGTAATTGATACAATCAATTATGCATTTGAACAGCAGGGGATAGTCACCCGTATTCAGAGAACAGGATCCACTATCAGTATTACTCATAGCTAAATCTCCCATGACTGCTGAGCAACCTCTATGGGATAGTACAACCAATGTCTGAGTCCGCATCGCTCTCAAATCTTGACAAACAGAACTCCTCTCAAAAACACTCCACGATAGAATACTGCATCTCATGTTCATGGTGGAGGAAGTGCCTGAGGTGATAAAATTGGCAGAAGAGGTAAAAGAGAAGGTAGGAGAAATCCTACTCGACCTTTTCCCTAATATTGATATTGACGGGATGTGTGATTTTCTCGAAGATCTCGGTAACTCTATTGCTGATTTTTATCACAATCCAGATTCGTCACATTCAGCGGCATTTCAAACATCTATCGCAGCTCGTACCAAGACTCTCCTCGATATGGGGCAGCAAACTGAAAACGATCATCAAACAGTCGAAGAGGGTACAGAAGATATCTCAGCAATTGTTCAGAAAATTATGCCACCAGGAGGATCATCTCCATGAGAATTCCGACCAAAAAATGGTTCCTCAAACTGAGCTCCTATAAAAAAAAGAACTGGTCTCGTAGAGGGGCCTCGGGGAAAGAAGGCAAAAAAGAAATGAACAAGAGAGATGAAAGGATTCTGAGATGATTGGCAAGAAAAAAATCGAGAGAGCCCAGGGAGAGACGGGTATATCGTGTATATGAAAGAAGCATGAAAGACAGATCTCCTCACTCGTGAACAAGAAGTAGATCTAGCTGATAGAATCAAAAAAGGTGATCAGGAAGCAAGAAAACATATGATCGAGGCGAATCTGCGTCTGGTGATAAAAATAGCACATGATTATGAACACTATTGACTCGGTCTCCTGGATCTCATTCAAGAAGGTAATATGGGCCTCATGAAAGCCGTTGAACGATTTGACCCAAACAAAGGAGGTAAACTCTCGACTTACGCTGCATGGTGGATAAAACAGTCTATCAAGAGAGCTCTCGCAAATCAAGCGAGAACTATTCGCCTTCCTGTCCATATGGTTGATAAAATTTCCAAGATGAGAAGAGTAGCATTGGTACTCTCAGAAGAATTCGGCCGGCCTCCTACTGATGAAGAACTGCGTATAGAGCTCGGTATGGACCCAGAGAGGTTTTCAACTCTTATGTCTTCATCTATGAGTATGACCTCATTGGATGCCCCACTGAGTGAGGATAATGATACAGAGTATTCCAGTGTTATCGCTGACACGAAAGCTCTGAGCCCATTAGAGCTCCTGAGCCACAAAAATATGCATATGCAACTCGACGATCTCCTCGAAGTTCTCGATGAACGAGAGAGGAAAATCATAGATACACGATTTGGTCTTGCAGGTCAAAAGCCAAAGACACTCGAAGAAGTGGGGCAAGAATTTGGTGTTACGAGAGAACGAATCCGACAACTACAGAATATTGCTCTCAAAAAAATGAAGCGTGCACTTCAAAAAAAAGAAGACCCAGGTCCGAGGCCTCTTAGGAAAGGCGGTACCGAGTCTGATGATGATTTTTTCCGTGACGAAGACGAAGAAGACTAGATTTATTATCCCATTAACAGTTAGTCTCTCATGCCACCAGAACAGCCTTGAGCCCCCAAGACAGTTGATAATCCCGGTCAATCAGAGAGTGAAGTGCTCGCACAAACATTGCTTGATAGAGTACTTCACCTCATGTTTGCCGTGGAGAATCCTCCAACACGCGAAGAAATATCAGAAACGATACAAAGGCAAATTGGCAAAGTACTTCTCGTAACTGCTGATATCGATGAGACAATGGATTATCTCGCAGATGTAGATGGGTACATCCTCACTCTTTATGATAGTCCAGATACCGAGAATGCGCGGGTATTTGTTGAATCTGTGAAAACTCGTACAGAGAACCTCCTAGGCACTGTTGATTCTCATAATGGAGGGCAGAATCATCCGACATCTTCCTCGAGGAGAAATTGAGCACAAAAAGAGAACACCTCAACTGAACTCAGACAGACAAAAACCAAGAAGCTCTCACGCCCTGCCCAACAGCCATTTTATAGACAGACACGAGCAGAATTATTGGCTCAATCTCACCTCAACGACAGGCATCCAGTACAACGCGAAATACTCGAAAAAATACTTCATGACATCACGAATAAGGGTATCAAAACTTGATACATCCATGAGCCAGCCCGTACTGGTAAAACAGCTATTTATATAGATTTTATTCGGCACTATTTTCATTATTTATGAGATGAGCTACATCTCGGCAAGCGTGTTTTTATAATCGTGCCTTCAGTGATTCTGATGTCTCAAATCCCGGATGAGATAGAGAAGTTTTTTCCTCAGGTGTCTATTGGTGCTTATTATGGGTGAGAGAAAAACCTTCATGCAGATGTCGTGGTGATGACCTATACATCATTTAACAAACTGGTTGAAAAGGGAACTATAAGGCCAGAAGATAAGGAATGTCTCATACTCGATGAGGCTCATGAAGCTCTCTCAGATCTCAGGCAGGACTTGATTGGTCGCTTTACACAGAGTATCAGACTCGGAGGTACTGCGACTTCTGAGCTCTGAGATGAGAGAACAGTTGAAGTTCTTCTCCAACATCAGTATCATCGTATGTCCATCTTGCAGGCTGTTGAGTACTGACTTATCGCACCATACCATGTGATCTATGTCCTCACAGATACTGATCTATCATGATTGCAGATAGTTGCTGGTGATTTTTCTGGATCTGTGCTTGCATCGAGGATTGATACGAAAAAACGAAATGCCATCGTTGTCGATCTCTATAAGCAGTGTTTTCTCGGTAAAAAAGCCATAGCATATTGTGGCATAGTTGATCATTCCCATAGTCTGCGTGATGATTTCTTATTAGCGGGTGTCCCGGCTGTCTCGATAGACAGCAGCCCGGGGTATGATGATAGAGACTTGGAGGCATTTCGACGAGGGGAGTATATGATTGCTACCAATCCATTTAAGCTCGTGCAGTGATTTGATGACCCTGAGGTAGAAGTCATCTTTTCTGTGAGACCCACTTTTTCTCCCAGAGTCGTCGGACAGAGTTGCCCTCGTGGGCAGACCCTGCGAGAATGAAAAACTTGTTCATATATTATTGAATTAGTTGATCCCAGCTCTGATAGATTTCCTCTTTTATATGAAGAATTCGTCCTCAGAGACCATCGTAAAACAACAGGGGATCATGATTTTTCTCTCGAGCAGCTTCGTGAGTTTATGTCTGGGAAAGTGGCCGAGAGGGGAGAAATTGTAGCTATGCCTCAGACTATAAATGGCTATATGGTAGCCTCCACGCCAACAGCAATAGAAAATTTATTTACCCTCAGAGAGATAGACTCCAACAAGGCACTCATCAAACAGGGTATTACTCCAGGTGATCCGCCCGATGACTGGCCTTCTTTTATGGAACTCGAGATGTTTGCTGATATTGAGAAATGATGGGTAAATAAAAGGCTTTTCAGTATACTGTATCATAAAAAGATGAAGTACAGTACCACGATCAGAAAATATAGAGTTTCTACTCAGAGAGCCCGAGAGTATATGCCACCAGATGTTGTCTGATTTGTATATGACGCATATCAAACAAAAAATCCATCATGGACTCCACCGTGAAGTGATTTTTCTCGTGTCAATATGATATGAGGAGCTAAATCTGAACAAAAACATTCAACAGATACAACTCCTTATTCTCTTTCCCTAGTGGATTTATCACAACAGCTAGATTGCGATATTTCTTTTCTTGAGACTTACGCAGGAGAATTTTTTATGAGAAATAGTATAGCATGGTCTTTCTCAAATAATACCTATGAAGGAATTTTTGATTTTGATGAGCTCAAAAAACTTATTCAAACAAAAAAAACTGATGAAGTGTCAATAGCGGACATTGCCGATTTCCTCAGAAGAGATTATACTATGGTTGTATCTGTTTTACTCGAAACTCTTGAAAAAAAGAATATGCCATCAGCGAGAGTCAGAAAAGGTTATATCTGTCTCGATGATTGGTTGGCTGTAGAAAAAGAAGTAAATATGTAGCCCGAAATCTCCTATGCACTGACTCTCATGACTTCTCTGGCTCCAGGCACGCAACCGTCTCTATAACGGGTGGTTTCAGGAATCATCAAATGACTATTACATTGATGGAGCAGAAAACGAGATTGCGGAAATCCGCAAAAGTCTCGCTGAACAAAATCATGACGAACTCGAGCTCGAAGTGGGTGACCTCCTTTGGGATGCGCTCACACTCATCAATAAGCTCGATCATGCGTGACTCATAGATATGAATCGGGTTTGTACTCGGGCAGTTGCCAAATTCGCAGAGAGGATGCCGTATGTCGTCGAGTGATATTTCGAATGAAATATGGACAGACGACACGAGACCTGGGAAGAAGCAAAAAAATTGCAAAAATCTCGAGGTCTCGATGAGAATCATCCACTGGTGCAGAAAGTCTGGGAAGGTGTAAAAAATACAAAAGACATAGGACAAAATACATAATGAAGGATTTTTATTCATAATTGATAATTGAACATCGTATCATGGTCGTCTATACTCTCATCCGTGTTCCGCGACTTCGTCGCATGAGTCTGCGAGTGCAGTCTCAGAGAGATATCGTCGTGCGTGCTCCCATGAGGACATCTGATCGAACAGTAGAACTATTTGTTGAGAAAAATATTGATTGGATACAGAAGCAGAGAAAGAAACAAGCGCTCTATGTTCCATTGACTCGTGCGGAGTTGGAAGACTTCGAAAAAAGGGCAAAAAAATTCCTCCCAGAGCGGACGAGAGTATTGGCTGAACGACTCGGTTTTGACTACTTACGAGTGACCTGTCGCCATCAGAAAACGAGGTGGGGGAGCTGTAGTCACAAAAACGGTATCAGTCTCAATATAGAGCTGATGAGACTCCCACAAAAACTCCGAGACTACATAATCATTCATGAACTCACTCATACCGTCCACAAGCATCACCAGGCAGCTTTTTGGAATCACCTCGAGCGGATACTCCCATGAGCACTCGAGCTCGACCGCGAGATGACCAAGTGGAAGATAGGGTATGCGACGAGGGAAGAGTAATATTCTTGCAATCCTCGCCTGAAGAGTATACTTATCTCAACAGCGACGACTCCTGCTATCACAGGACGAGCTGGAAGAAGAAACAAAGGGTAAACAGTAAATGGTAAACAGTAAACGGGTATTCCTGTTTACAGTTTACTCCTCTCTGTTTACTCGATGCCGTAGACCTTCCCGACCACTTCTCGTGACGAAGACAAATCAAGTACAGCTTTTGGTGGTATCTTCCTTCTACGCATAAAGCTACGAAGGACCGAAGCACACAGTTTATTTTGTGTGTTTTTTTTATGGCTAAAAACAAAATGTCTCATGTATGGATAGTGATTTTCTTAGTCGTGATCTGAGCCATACTAACAATTAGCATGGGTATTATACCAAATGCTTTTACATCTGTTGTACTTTTCTTTTTGGTGCCTTTTCTTCTACTTGTTAGAAAAGGACATGTATTATTTCGACCAATTTTTTTCTCATTGATTGTAGCTATTCCAGCTATTGTCATGATAGATACGATTGCACACATGACAGAACAATGGTTAATTCCCAACTCTATCTTAACCTTTAGACTTTTTCATTTTGTTACTCTCGAAGTTGTGCTCTGGGCTGTACTCAATTTTTCATTGTTCTTATTCATTTGGGAAAATTATTTCTTACTTTCCAAAAAGTCAAAAACCTCCTTTTTTGATCTAAATAAAATAATTGCCTATATTTTCATCATTGTCCTGTTTTTACTTTTTCTCATTTTTCGCCAATATTTGCAAGAATGGAAGTACTTTTACGCATCGTATGGAACCATTTTAATTGGAATTCCTGCCTTTATTTTCTTTTTCCGCAAACCGGATCTGCAGAAAAATTTTTTGATACTCACAGCTATGAATATTTTACTTACAGGGACTTATGAAGCTGTAGCTCTTGTAGTAGGGTGGTGGAGCTTTCCGTGAGAGTATATCCTTGCTTTTGATCCATTTTGACATGTTCTTCCCCTTGAAGAAATAATATTTTGGATAGTACTTTTTCCAATAGCAATTCTTTCCTATTACGATTTTTTCTTCCAACAAGAGCTTTGAAAATAATCCATTAATCATCTATGTTCCCCCTCCCCAAATGAAAACCAGAGTTCTCAAAACTCGAAGAATCTATCCTCCAGTATTGGAAGGAAAATAATACCTTTGAAAAATCAGTCGAATCCAGACCAGCTGAAAATCCGTATCGATTTTACGATGGTCCTCCATTTATCACAGGGACTCCGCACTACGGAACCTTGATGTCTTCAATTATCAAAGATCTCATTCCTCGATACCAGACTATGCTCGGGAAACGCGTCGAGCGAGTCTGGGGATGGGATTGTCACGGACTTCCCATCGAGCAAAAAGTTCAGAAGAAGCTTGGCCTGGAATCAAACAAAGAAATCGAGGAATCAGCGGGAGGAATCCAGGGATTTATCGATGAATGTTATGCTTACACGAGAGACACTTCTGCCGAGTGGAGCTGGTATATCGATCATATCGGACGATGGGTCGACATGGACGGTGCGTACCGCACGATGGATCAGAACTATATGGAATCAGTCATGTGGGTCTTCTGACAAATCTGGGAGAAGGGATATATTTACGAGGGTAAGCGCGTCTCATGGTATAGTTGGAAACTCTCGACCCCGATTTCAAACTTTGAAATCGCGATGGATGATAGTTATCAGGATGTCCAGGATCCAGCAATCACGGTGAAGTTTCCCATCAAAGAGGTGAAAAAATGAGCCGGTGTGATTATCCAAGATGAAGCAGGGAAGCTTCTCCTAATAAAAAATAAAAAAGACGGACTCTGGAGACTCCCAGGAGGAAATATCGAACCAGGAGAATCATATCACGCAGGAGCTGCACGAGAACTTCTCGAAGAGACGGGTATTTCGTGTGAGCTCACACCATACTGCTCGACCTATATCGGCTATCGTGGAGAATTCTATGAATCGCTTTCATTCCGTGGTACGGTACCAGTGGGGACAAAGGTACAACTCGAAGCAGATAAATTTAGTGACTACGAATATTTTTCTCTCGATACTCTGCCGATACACAGTGAAATTCACCGAATGGAACACGATCTCATAGACTTGCTCACAGGAGTCAGAGAGCCAGTTATTGTTCCAGAAATAGCAGAACCCCGCACAGTCAATATCCTCGCTTGGACGACGACTCCGTGGACGATACCGATGCACATGGCGCTTGCCGTGAACAAAGAATTGCAGTATGTCGCTGTGTATCACGACGAGCAAGTCTATATTCTGTCTTCATGCCGTGTCGAGACAGTTTTCAAATGAAAATGAGACTATCAGATTCTCTGTACGATTCCTGGTGATGAGCTCGTCGGACTCAGCTATATGCCACCGTTTAACTTCTATATCTGAAAAATCGATGAGCGAAATTTCCGCATCTATCATGCTGACTTTGTGACGGACACCGATGGTACTGGTATTGCCCACGAAGCACCTGAATTTGGTGATGTGGATTTCCAACTCGCAAAACAAGAGTGAATTCATATTACTTCTGCCATCGATGAAGCAGGGAAATACACGGCGGAAGTTCCAGACTATCAGGGACAACTGTATCTCGATTGTATTGACCCAATCTGTGAACGACTCAAGACAGAAGGAACTCTTTTTAAAAAAGAATCTATCACGCACCGCGTCCCATACTGTCCTCGCAGCAACACGCCACTCATCCAGAAAGCCCAGAAATCATGGTTTATCGATATCCAGAGAATCAAATCAGAACTCATCGCACAAAACGAATCCATCAACTGGTTCCCAGATCATTTCAAGCACGGACGATTCCTGAAATCCCTCGAATCTGCTCCAGACTGGTGTATCTCTCGTTCGAGATTTTGGTGAACACCGATGCCTGTCTGGCAAAATGCCGACGGAAGCGAGCGAGTCGTCATCAGCTCTCGTGAAGAACTCTACCAGAAAAACAAATCACTCGGACAGATAACGAAGTTTATTTTTGTGAGACACGGAGAGAGTGAGAGTAATGTTGCAAAAGTTTTTGGCACATCAGATACAGTTCTCACAGAGTTAGGTCATCAGCAAGCAAACAATATTGTTGAATCGCTCTTGAAAGAAAAAATTGATGTAATTATTGCTTCACCATTTGAGAGAACTATCCAGACAGCGACTCCTCTTGCTCAGAAGCTCGGCATGGAAATAATACTTGATGAGCGTATACAAGAATGGAATGTGGGTGAATATCGAGGGAAACCTAGTAATTCACCGGAAGCTGCAGAAGACACAAAAAAAGCCCATATTGATAAGCTTCATCAACGCGGTGTTGATGGTGAATGTATGGAAGAAGTCATCGCTCGATGAGAGAGCTTCATCCATGATATGCAGACTCGATATCCGGGGAAAACAATTGCATTTTTTAGTCACAATGGATTTGGGAAAGTATTTTTTGCACATCTGAAAAATAATCCTGCCCTTCTCACAAAGAGAATCCATAACTGCGAAATTCTCCCCTTCTATATCGACAACCACACTGGCCGTGAACTCAATCTCCATCGCCCATATATTGATCGTATTGAGCTTCCATGAAAAGATGGGAAAAATCTCCGTCGTATCCCCGAAGTCCTCGATGTCTGGATGGATAGCGCTTCGATGCCGTACGCTCAGGTCCACTATCCATTTGAAAATCAGGAGAAGATGGAGGCGAGTTTTCCGGCGGATTTCATCGCGGAATATACGGGTCAGATTCGTGCGTGGTTCTATGTGATGCACGCGATTGGTGTGATGGTGAAGTGATCACCAGCGTTCAAAAATGTCGCTGTCACAGGAGTCATCAATGGAACAGATGGTCGTAAGATGAGTAAATCATTTGGGAATTATCCTGATCCGCGTGAGACGATTGAGAAATACGGCGCTGATGCGATTCGTTTCTATCTCATGTCGGGAACGCTCATGAAAGGCGAAGATATGACTTTCTCAGAAGCTGGTATCCAAGAATCCATAAAACGCGTCCTTCTGCCACTCTGGAATTCATATACATTCTTTGCGACCTATGCCAATATCGATGGATGGGAATTTACCGATTATTTTACACCAAAAACCCACGAACTCGATACTTGGATTATCTCCCGACTGCATACCTTGATTCAGGATGTCAGAACTTCTATGGATGCCTATGATCTCCAGAAAACCTGTGATGCCATCATGGTCTTCCTCGAGGGTCTCAATAACTGGTACATCCGACGCAATCGTCGCCGATTCTGGAGAAGTGAGCTCGATGCAGATAAGCGGAGTGCGTACGAAACGCTTCACGAGGTCCTCGTGACCATGACGAAACTCCTCGCACCAATCTGTCCATTTATCACAGAATTCCTGTATTCAAATCTGATGTGATGAGTGCAAAATGCAAAAAGCAAAGAGCAAAATGAAGGAATTGATAATAATCCACAATTTTGAATTTTGAATTTTGAATTTTGAATTTGAGATTCGGTCCATCTCACCGATTTCCCAGTTGTAAATAATACTCTCATCAATCTCGAAGTGAATCAGAAAATGACAGACCTACAGAATCTCACCAACCTCGGT
>JBFZBA010000029.1:0-15650 GCA_041308705.1 Candidatus Altimarinota bacterium | reverse complement strand
TTAGCACTTAGATTTTGTCTGTTTTGGTGATAACGCCCGATACAGACATCGTGCGAAAAGCAAAGATGATTCCACAGGCGCCGATAGAAGCCGGTCACCCCCATGTAAAGGAACAAAAGGTAGAGAGAAAAATCTCTATCTAGACTATATTATACGAATAAAATAGATTTTGTGTAAAGATTGTGTGAGTTTTATGCCCAAAACTACTTGCAGACAAGGCTATTCTCGGGTATTATAAGGACAAACTATGGCACAAAGCATTTTCATACAAAAACCTGTCGACATGTTGCCAAATATGACGCCTATACAAGGAGCTGTAAATACCGCATCTTCTGGTATGTCTGGTATGGAGATACTCCTGCTCATCATCGGTGCGATTGTAGCGTTTTTCGTCATTCGCTGGATTGTGCGACTCCTCCTCGAGCTCTGGCTCGCACGATATCTCGTGTATATACAGGTCTCTGTCCCTCGCTCTGATTCAAAGCTCGATAAAGAACATGAAACAAAAAAAGATTTCAAAGAAAAAGCTGGTATAATGAGTCTCGTGCATAACTCTATCTGGAAAGTGCCAAGCACGTCTCTCAAATATACAGTACTCAATTTCTTGTTTAACCACATCAAATTCTCTTACGAGATCATCTACAAAGAAGGACAAGTATTCTTCTTTATTGCCACTTACCGTGATCTCTTCCCAACTATTAATCAGACAATCACCTCTATCTATCCCGACGCGGAGGTAGTCATACGAGACAAGAAAGACTATATAGCATTTCAGGGGGCGCATTCGGTCGTACGGACAACGAGCTTCCGCAAGGCTGAAGACAAGTACTTCCCTATCAAGACCTATAAGTATTTCGAAGAAGATCCCCTCACGACTTTTACCAATGTATTTGGTGGACTCAAGCAGACTGATGTCGCAGTATTTCAAGTCATCGCAAAACCGCTCTCTCACCGGTACAATAAGAAAGCAAAGAAAGTCGCATGAGACTATGCCAAAGGAAAATACAGCCGTGGTGGATCTTGGCTCCTCTCGTGGGGACTCATTGGAAAACTCCTGGCTCCTCTCGGCTGGATTGTGACGAATTTCGTACAAAACAAGCCTGACCAAAATCCCATGGGAGCATCTGGTGGTGACTCATTCAAAATATTTAACCAAGCAGAGCAAGAAGCCCAGAAGATGGTGGGTGAAAATTCGGCTCAAAATTCATTTGAAGCCAGTATGCTCGTACTCGTCGGGAGCGACTGTGAAGAATCAGCACAAAATGGTATCGATAGTATGCTCGCTTCGACGAGTGTCTATACCAATGAATACTGTAATAATCTCGACAATAATCAGATACTCGAAGGTATGTTTCGTCCACTCATACGATTTCTACACAAAATGGCTTTTCATTTCAAGCTCGCGGGATTTGTCACACGCATGAGCCCCTACAGTGTCGATGAGCTCACGACGCTCTATCATTTCCCTGATGTAAACTATAACAAATCCCCTATCATCTACTGGCTCGGGTACAAGAAAGTAGCCCCTCCATCAAATATAAAAAAGCCAAAAGAAAAGCTCATCATGGTCGACTATGTACGCGATGGAGAGTATATACTGACAGAAGATGGCACTCGACTCAAGACTGATAAGTACGGAAATATAGCTCGATGAGCAAACGACGGATTCATAACATCAGAGGATGTGGAAATACCACTCCAGACCGAAGGTGACAAGCGAGGACAGCCAATTGATGAAGGCAAGCTCCCAAAGTCAGAAGAAAAAGAAAGGATGCTTGGGGGGTTCCCTGTGTGCAAGGAATCAGTATTACTATGATGGAATGAATATAGAAATAAGAAACAACCTATCTATTTTGATAAAAAAGACCGCGGTCGTCACCACTACATCATCGGTAAATCATGAGGAGGTAAATCCGTCCTCATCGGCTATCTCGCCCGGCAAGACCTCTGGAATGGTGAGGGTCTCGGAGTCATTGATCCACACGGCGATCTCATCGAAGACATCCTCGCGTTTACACCAAAAGATCGTGCTCGTGATATGGTGATATTTGATCCCTCAGACTACGACCGTCCTATGGGCCTCAATATGCTCGAGGTCATCTCGACTGACCCCGATCTCCGTGCGCTCGAAAAAGACCGTGCCTCTCTCGATGCTACTTCTATATTTATCAAGATATTTGGTGATGAGATATTTGGGCCTCGAATCCAACACTATTTCCGAAACGGTGCTCTCACACTCATGGACGATGAAGAAGACGGTGGAACCCTCATAGATGTGCCCCGATTATTTGTCGATGAATCATTCCTAAAATACAAGATGAGCAAGATAAAAAATCCTGTTGTGAAAGCATTCTGGGATCATGAATATGCACAGACAGGTGATCGAGAAAAGCAGGAGATGATTCCGTATTTCTCAGCAAAGTTCTGACCATTTATCACGAATACAACTATCCGAAATATCATCGGTCAACCAAAGTCAGCATTTAATATCCGTGAAATCATGGACAACCAGCGCTGTCTCCTCGTCAATCTCTCAAAGGGTAAAATCGGTGACCTCAATGCCCAGCTCCTCGGTCTCGTCTTTGTCTCAAAAGTAAATCTCGCAGCCATGAGTCGTGCTGATATGGCAGAAAAGGACAGAAAAGATTTTTTCTTCTATGTGGATGAGTTTCAGAATTTTGCCACAGATACATTTGGAGAAATTCTCTCAGAAGCTCGTAAATACAAACTCGCACTCATCATGGCTCACCAGTACATCGCTCAGATTGGAGGATCAGGTGAGAAATACAAGAGTACAGGTAAGCCAAGTATCAAAGAAGCAGTCTTCGGAAATGTGGGAACCATTATGTCATTCAAGGTCGGTGCTGAAGACGCAGAATATCTCGAAAAAGAATACGCTCCAACTCTCTCTCAGCAGGATATCATTGGTATCGCAAACTACACCACTTACTGTAAGCTCAATATCGATAATGCTTCTACCCGACCATTTGATATCAAGACTATCTGGGATAATTATTATCGCAATGATCGAGCTGCTGCTATCATAAAAGAATACTCTCGAAAGATGTACGGTCGAAAGAAACAATATGTCGACATGGAAATCGAGGCACGGCTCGGTATCACTGGAGAAGAAGTACCAGAAGATGCCGAAGAAATACCAATACCAGAAGAAACCAAAGAACCAGCAACAGATACGCCAGAAAATAAAACATAATTATGATGCAAAAAATTTTCCAATATCTGAGAACTCTTCTCTTCTTCATCGGTGTAGCAGGATGTGTCTGGGTCAGTGCCGATCTCCCTGGACTACGACAGATATATGACTGAAATAATTACTACAGTTATAATGGTGGGAGGACAGACGGGACAGGCATACGAAATACCCTCATACAAATATTTAAGGCTCTCGCTATTGTGGTATTTGTCATAGCGGTACTCCTAGCATTTATCTCTGTGATACGATTACTGGTATCAAAAAATGACGAAGAAGATTTCTCTACATGGGTACAGACACTCGTATGGAGCATAGCTGGACTATTCCTCATATCGATAGCCTACACAGTGGTACGACAATTCGAAACACGCGTATTTAACACTCAGAATATCAGCACGCAGACAGTCTACAATATCGTCATCAATATCGTCTACCCTATTCTGAATTTCCTCCGCTATATCGCAGCAACAGTCTTTTTCCTATGAGCTATTTACGCATTCTACCGAATCGTTACAGCTGTTTGAAACGAAGAATGATTTGAGGACGGGAAAAAAATATTTATCGGTTCTGTGATAGGTTTTATCATCATGATGATTGCAGAGCCTCTCGTGCGTATAGCCTATGGATGAGGAAACTGTAGTGGTAATAGGATATTCGGAGTGCCAACAAGTTGTACCAATCGTGTCCTCGATGCTTCTGGAGTACTCGGAACAGTGGCAAAAGTCATAGTATTTCTCAATGGATTTCTCGCTATCGTGGTCATCCTCATGGTCATGTATGCGGGCTTTCTCGTCCTCACAGGAGCAGGCGATGAAGAGAAAAATGACAAAGCAAAGAAGACTATTAGCTATGCCCTCATCGGTGTCGTCATCCTGATATTCAGTTATGTGATATACCGCTTTATGATTATGCAGGGATAATTGAGAACAAAGAATGGGGCAGTGCACAAAAGCAAGCAATACAAGGAAAAAGCTTTTTATACGAAAGGAGTTCGCCTAGTGCGAATGACTGAGAATAAAAAGTGAATTGACGAAGTAGTGCGATGATTTTCTGCGCTGCCTTAGAAACAGTATTTCTTTGGAGTAATTATCGGACAAGGCCTCTCTTTTCCATCTTTGACTATCTTCTCACACACTCGTGCAGATATCTCATCAGCACCATCTGGTCGAGTCTTGATACGATATTGGAAATATTCTGTGACAGGCTGTGGATTGAGGTCAGCCTTGAGAGAATAGGTGTATTCGACACAGTAGATAGCTTCTGTTGGTTTTTGTTCTGGGGCGAGCGCAATACTCTTGATCTGATAACCACCATTGAGCTTGCTGAGAAATTGTGAGTAAGAGTAGATATCTCGGCGAGCATTGCAGAGAGTGTTTGAGAGGAGTGAACATGCTGTCTGAAAATCAGCAGACTGGATAGAAGCGAAGTATTTGTCGAGGAGTTGTCGCCCACGGAGCTGAAGTGTCTCAGCTGTACGAGGATTATACCGACTCGGATCAAATGATGCAGGAGCGGTGACAGTAGGCTGTGGCGTTGCTGTATTGACTGGTGCGAGTTCCACTACCTTGGGAGCAGTCTCGGCAGGAGCTGTGTCTTTTGCCCCACCAGTTCTGACGGTATCTATAGTATTTTCTTGTGTAGTCTCAGGATTTGAGAGTCTTTCGGTAAATTGTTTTTGTCAGTAGACAAAGTAAATCAAAAAAGCGAAAAAGAGAACAACAAAAATAAGAGCAAAAAGGATAAAAATATAGCGAGCATCTGAGGACGAAGGGCGAGGAGATTGAGGCATAAAGAAAAGAAAAATTTATATACAGAGAAGTATACAGATGTATTTCTTTCTTCGAATTTTTTTCTCTTGCCGAGAGCTATTTTTATTCTGATGCATGTATTGCCTCGGAAAACTGTCGAGCGCGGTCCTCATAGCTGTCAAACATATCAAAGCTAGAACATCCGGGAGACAGCAAGATAATATCGCCTTCTTGAGTATTCTCAGAAGTAATCTGGACAGCCTCTTCCATGGTCGCAACAGAAGTAGCGGGAACAAATGCATCATGACATGCTTGGAGAAATATAGATTTTGTTTCACCGAGAGCGACGCATTGTGCACAGTGCTCACGAAGTACGTCAGCCAATCATTCAAATGAATCTCCTTTATCCTTACCTCCAGCAATGAGGTGGACTTTATTTGGTGCAAATGCTCGGAGAGCAGCATAGAGAGATTGTGCTGTCGTCGATTTACTATCATCAATCCATACCTTATTATCTCTGTCGGAAATCTGCTGAAGACGATGAGGTAATGCCGGGATAGATGGAAGGATGATAGAAAGTGTCTTCGCTCCTACACCAAGTCTCAGAGCGAGAGATGCAGCGAGAAAAATATTGACGAGATTATGTTCACCGAGAAGCTGTCGATCTGAGATATCTATCAGAGCTTCTGGTGTAAGTGTGAGAAGACCGTGATCAATATGGAGATGATCTGGCATAACAACAGATTCTATAGGAAAATGTGGGAGCTCAGGGAGGATAGCAATAGTGGACTCAGGATAGAGTATGAGATTTTTGGTGTGTCCGAGGAGATTGAGCTTTGCATTATAATATTCAGAGAGATCACTGTGCCAGTCGAGATGATCAGGATGGAGATTGGTGAGAATACTATTCTGAGCATAGAAAGTACGGATATGGTATGCCATAAAGCTCGATACCTCGAGTACTATATGTCCTTCTTTTTCTCATTTTTGATGTATTTCTGAGAGGAGATCCGCGAGAGCCGTTCAGAAATTACCACCCAGATAGACGGGTGTCTCTGGAAAACCAGCCCGGAGGAAATGGAACAAGAGCCACGATGTCGTCGATTTACCATCAGTACCAGTGACAGCATGTATCTGGAATCATTTTGGGATATATTTTGAGAGGAAATCCAGCTCAGAAATAACCTTGTCCGACTCGTATATCCGATGAGACGACGGAAGCCCAGGAGATGGGATAAGATGAGAAAAACTCTCAAAAGATTCAGGAGCATCGGATTCATCACAGAGGACAAAATCGAGAGCCATTTTTGTACAAAATCGTGCGAGAGATTGCCCAACTTTTCACTTACCGAATATGAGTATTTGAGACATAGTTGATGACATTATAGGAATTTTATTTCTCCTGTCTTCTGAATTTGAGAAAAAATATCATTTCTAGCAAACAAATAAGACGAAAGACGGAGGGCTGACTCTTCTGATGGATCGATAAGTGTCGTATCTGGGAAGAGTCGTTGTAGGGGTTTTCTGAGGTAAGAATAATGCGTACAACCTAAAATAATACCTCGGGTGTGTGGGTCGACTACTGCAAGAATATCTGAGAAATACTGATCTACGAGCCGCTGCCATACATCACTGTCACAATCCCAGCCATCAGAATCATACAGTTTCATCAATTCTTGAAAATCCGCCTCACTATGACAGTGGTGAACAGGCAGGAGAGATTCTATATCCCGAACGAGATTACCTGAAAGCGCTATTTCCTGAACAGAAATCTCAGCATCGAGTATTCTAGCTCGTTGTGCGTAGGCACGAGATTTCACTGTTTGTTGAGTGGCGAATACGGTAATATTTTTTAATCCCAATTCTACAGCCTTTTCAGCTCAGGGAATGGTCACACCCAGTATTTTCTTATCAGGAAATACCTCTGTCTGGAGCTTGCGAAGTGTCCACGCAGAAGCAGTATTACAGGCAAGAATAACAATAATAGCTCCTGCATCAAAGAGTTTTTGTACACCAGAAATAGTGAGCTCTTGTATCTCCTCAGGAGATCTCTCACCAAATGGGCAATGCTCATAGTCTGCGTAATAGAGATACGACCACTTAGGATATCGGTGCTTCATCGCAGCGAGAAATGTGAGACCGCCTGATCCAGAATCAAAAATACCTATCATAGGAGGTGTTTAGAACGGAAAATTCTTTGGAATCGACGGAATTCAGACCAATTGAGTGCGAGAAAGACAATACCGTAGATCGCCATGACAATGAGAATACCTCAGAAGAGCTGAAGACGCCCTGAGAAATAATTCTCGAGATGAACACCAGAGAGTGCCCAGGTCAGCAGACCAATTCATACGATATTTTCCCAGAAAACAGGCCAACGAAAACTCGCAGCAAATTTGCGTGTCTGACGAAAAGAAAGACACCAGATAAAAACCCATCATATCCCACTAGCAAATGCTGAACCAACCACGCCCCAGAGCTTCAAGAAAATATAATTAGTAACCAGATTGAGCCCTACACCAGCGAGGAGAATAAACATCTTTGTCTTTGGCCGACCACTTGCTCAGAGAATTTGAAAATCAATCTGCAGAAGAAAATTAAAGAGGAGAAATGGTGCGGAATAAAGCAAGATTGTGCCAGAAGTTTCATACCCTGGTCCAAAAAGTGTGGTCGTCAGTGTCGTCCCAAAGAGTATAAAAAAGCTCGTCATCATAAGCCCCAATATCGAGAAAAGCTCGTAAGTAAAAGCATGAATAGCAATAACTTTTCTCTCCTCTCCACGCTTCAGGAGATCAGAAAAAACAGGAAACAAAAAGTAGACACCAGGCAGGAGAAACAAAAATGGTATACGAATAAGGGAAAGGTAGTTGGTGTAATACCCAGCTGCCTCTACACCAAGCATATAAACAACCATCTGCATATCTATCTGAGAGAGGAGCATGCCGACATTTGCTGAGAGCATGACCCAAATAGCATATTTGAGAATATCCCTGTAGCTCGCCCAAGAAAAAAACCATCCATCAAAAGTGAAATAAGAATGGTACTTATAAGCGAGAACACTCACAGAGAGAAAGAGTCCTCCTAAGATAGCTGCTGACCATGACCATGCGTAGGCCTGTATCGTATGCATATCCAGAAACCATAGCCCGCAAACGAGACACATCAGGAGAAACATTCGTGCAAAATCTATAGACTTCTGCAGCTTGGTATCCTGAATAGACTGAAAAAATGTATTCATGGTCATAAAGATATTTTGTGCAAAAAAGTGCACAATAAGTATCTGAAGCAGGGTACCTGCGAGAGGAATACGAAAATAATGCTCTGCGAGCCATCCTGCTCAAAAGAAGAGGAGGATTGAGAGTATCGTGCTCGTGATGAGGTTTGTCGCGAGAGCAATGGAAAAAGTATTGGTGATTTTTTTCTTATCTTTGGTATGAATATGCCCTGGGAGGAAATAGTTGAGGCTCTCTGTCATACCAAAATCATTGTACGAACCGAGAATAGTCATGAGGCTCATCACAGCATAGAGAGTTCCTAACTCTTCAACAGAGACCGAGTTTGAAATAACAATCTTAACAATATAACCGGTCGGCGCAATCAAGAAAGAGAAAAAATATATCCAGATATTTTTACGGAGTAGACGAGAAAAATAATGATTATCAGAAGTGGTCATATGGCTAGATTTTCATTACTTCTTCTTCCTTGATTTTTGCAATTTCATCAATCTGTTTATTCATTGTATCAATAGCCTTTTGGAGGTCTTCTTCATAAGTTTTTATGATATCTTCTGATTCTGTTTTATCAGCTTTTACTTTCTGAATATTTTTATGAAAATCCGAACGAATACTGCGTACGGAAACCTTTGCGTCTTCAGCCATATCACGAGCTATTTTCTGGAGGTTGCGACGATTTTCCTCGGTCATCATAGGTATAGCTATGAGGATACTGTCTCCCCTGTCCTGAGGATTGAGCCCGATATTAGCAGCAGCAATTCATCGACAGATATCAGCACTTGTCGTCCTATCAAATGGTAAAATTGAGAGCGTTCGCTGATCCATGACGGTGACACTCGCGACATTTTTGACTGCCATAGAGGATCCATAGACAGGAACGAGAATATCCTCGACAAGTTCAGGCTTTGCTCGACCAGCCTGGAGTTTTGAGTATTCAGACTTGAGATGTTCGAGGGCTTTTGCTAGTTGAGGTTGGAGATCGGTAAGCATAAAGAGAAAAATAAGAGATGATGAATAGATGGATTATAGCGAGAAAAAGATTTTTCCAAGCATGACCGTCGTGACAAAAAGAATTTTCCAATAGAATCCTCCCATGCTGAATAGTGAACAACTCCGCGCAGTCTCCATTATAGACGGTCCTTTGCTCATCCTCGCAGGTGCTGGTTCTGGGAAGACTCATACCCTGACAGAGCGAGTATACTCGATGATACACGAGGTGGGAATTGCTCCTACTTCGATCCTGTGTGTGACTTTTACCAATAAGGCGGCTCGCGAAATGCGTGAGAGAATTGCAAAAAAACTCGGGCGTGACATGCCGATGTCTTTTGGTATACCCCGTGACTTCCCTCTTGTCTCAACATTTCATTCCATGGGAGTGATGTTCCTGAGGTTATTTATTGATAAAATTGGCTACGCGCGGAATTTCTCTATCTATGATGAAGATGATGTGCGTTCAATAATAAAAGAAATAGTGGACGGCAAGAGAATAGACCCTAAGGACGCACCAGTAAGGCAAGTACAGTACGAGATATCTCTTGCAAAAAATAGTGGACTCTCTCCAGAAAAATACGCACTCACTGCTGAGAGTCATTTTCAGTGAATAGTGGCAGAGATATACCCTGACTATGAGAAAAAAATGCGATCAAATAATGCTCTAGACTTTGACGATATACTACTGAAAACTCGCGATGTACTCCATATATGACCTGTACTCGAACACTTCCAAGATAGATTTCAGTACTTCTGTGTCGATGAATACCAGGATACCAATTCGATACAGTATGAGATAATCCAACTCCTCGCAAATAAATCAAAAAATCTCTGTGTCGTCGGTGATGACTGGCAGGGTATCTATTCGTGGCGTGGTGCAAATATCGCAAACATTCTCAATTTCAAACACGATTTTCCAGCAGCAGAAGTAGTCAAGCTCGAACAAAATTATCGGTCGAGTAGTACCATCATCAATGCTGCAAATGTCGTCATAAAGCATAATCAATCAGCTCTCGATAAGAGAATGTGGACGGAGGCAGAGGAAGGAGAAAAAATTCAAATCCACGAATGTACCAGTGAACGCGAAGAAGCCGATAAGATAGGAAATTTCGTCGAGAAAAATCCAGCATCGTGGGCGATACTCTATCGGACCAATGGTCAATCCCGAGTCATAGAAGAAGCACTGATACGACGAGGCGTGCCCTACGAAATAGTGGGATGATTAAAATTCTACGACCGCAAAGAGATCAAAGACATCATCGCCTATTTAAAGGTAACTATGACACCAACTGATAGTGTCGCATGGAAGAGAATAGTAAACACACCTCCGAGAAAAATAGGCCCAACAAGTGTCGAGAGAATCATGAAATATGTCTGAGAAAACGGGCTGGATTATATGTCACTCGATTTACCACGAAGTATCTGAAATCAAAGCACGCTCGAACACCTCGAAGACGCAACACATATCGACCACATACCAGACATGAAAAGTGCCGCAAAATGAGCTATCACAGGATTTACCCAGATTATGAGAGAAGTCCAAAAAACATCCCATGAACTCCCGGCAAGAATCCTCATTGATAAGGTCCTTCAACTCATCAAGTATCAGGAATATTTAGAGGAAAACTTCTCCCCACCAGAAGTAGAGGCAAAGGTAGAAAATATTAACGAACTCAAAAATCTCGCCTCCCGATATGATGATTTACCGCCTGAAGAATCTCTCATGCATTTCCTTGAGGACATCTCACTCATAAACGCAGAACAAAATAACGATGATGAGGCGGAAAAAGTCGTCCTCATGACCATCCACAGTGCGAAAGGTCTGGAATTCGACCATGTCATTATCGCAGGAGCAGAAGAATGAATATTCCCTCATTCTCGGACACTCTTCGAGCCAATACAGCTGGAGGAAGAACGAAGACTGTGGTATGTCGCCATGACGCGTGCAAAGAAAAAACTCGTCATCACTCGTGCAAATGAGAGATATAGTTTTGGGACTTACGCCAGTAATATCGCGAGTAGATTCGTCGGTGAAATACCGTCCGAATATACAGAAATGCATGCCCCAAAGAGACTTTTTATGACCGATTTCCTTGGTACCTCCGGTGAATCAACTCTCGAGGGAGACTGGTGACACATCCAGCCAACAGAAAAAAAACTCTGACTCTGAGCACAGATTCGTAATATGAATAATTTTTCACTGGGAGACCGAGTAGAACACAAAAAATTTGGTGTCGGCACTATCGTATCACTCACAGGTGATGTAGCTCAGATAGCTTTTTCAAACGGGATAAAAAGTCTCAATATACGCATCGCTCCACTGACAAAAGTATAACTACTGAGAGAGCTCCGTGATCATGAGCTCGAGATTTTCTATTTTCTGACGGACGGATTCGAGCTTTTCTTGTTTTCAAGCAAGGGGAATATCTCATGTCGATTCCAGATCAGACAATTCTTTTTGATAACGGAGGAGGAGATTTGTGAGGCGGATTCTCTTGGTAGCAGTAGAACTCGTGTCCGTTTCTTCGCGCAAAATCACCTCTGAACTCATCTGTACCTCAGGGGAAACAACAGCCTCTGAACGCAGTTTCGATGTATCAATATTGAAGGGCGTATACAGATATGTGAGAATCCCCACCAAGAGTAAACTCACGACAAGAAAAACAATATAGGCCTTGAGATGATGATGTGCAGGAGACACAAGTATAGAAAGTTAATATTATTCTGTGGGAAGATACCAAGAGAAAGCTCTCCAGAAACACTAAAATACTATAGAGAAAAACATATTGTCAATTATTTGCAGTGACAAAAAAAGTATGCTATCGTGTGAGTATAACTGCATTTATGAACTTCTTTTCTCGTCTTGCCCGACAAAATAAAAAGATTTGGATTGCCAACATCTTGCTCTTGAGTACCTATCTCCTGATGCAAACTCCAGGTCATCTCTGGCTCATGTCTATCTCCCAAGCAAATAATGCAAAACCATTTAACGGAGCAATGATGCCTCTCGCATTTGTACCAGATTGGAAAAAAGCAGATTACATAAATCAAAGAGCTACACTCGACTATGGTGCCGTCAATCAAGGTGACCTCATACCGCTACCATCTATACGAACTATTAAAACAGACTTCAACAGCATGTTCACCTATCTCACGGTCTTCCGTGGTCGATATATGGACGAGGAACGCGTACCAAATACAGGATCACATAACGGAGTAGATATTCGTGCGCCTATCGGGACGCCTATATTTGCTATCGGTCATGGAAAAGTAGTCAGAGCAAAAGATGATCCAAATAATAAATACATCACTCTAGAACATAAAAATGTGAAATATCAGGGAAAAGTCGGGAAATACTATTCGAGCTACCTCCACCTCTCTCAAATTCTCGTAAAACCAGGTGATACTGTCGATAAGTGAACTCTCATAGGGCGAGTCGGAATGACAGGCTATACAACAACTCCCCACCTGCACCTCCAGGTCGATAATGAAGAGGCTCCATTTTACCCATATTGGCCATTTACACTGACAGAAGCTGCAGAAGCTGGCTATTCATTTTTTGAATGAGTCGATGCAGGTCTCAATCAGGACCTCATAGCAAAATACAGTATCGATCCGATAGATTTCATACAAAATGCAACAGGTGTAGAATGAGGGCTGAGTTCAGCACCAGAAAAACCAACAACTCCAAGAGAGACACCCGTTCCTACTCCAGCACCATCAACGGCACAAACACCTACTCCAGCACCCGTATCAGTTGCTATAAATACAAACACTACACCAGGAAATTTCACAGATGTGCCCTATAGTCACAAATTCTATACTTCAGTGAGTTATTTTGGTAAACTCAATATCATAAAATGATTCGAAGACGGAACATTTCAACCAGAAAAAAATGTCACACGATCAGAATTGCTCTGAATAGTATTAAAATCCCTCGATATAGCTCCTCATGGAGAAATAGTTACTGGAATATTTCATGATGTTCCTGTTCAGCATTGGGTCAATCCTCTCATATCAGAAGCAGTAAAGAGAAAAATCGTCTCAACAGAACGAGAAGTATTTGAACCAAATAGGGCTGTCACTCGTGTAGAATTTCTGGCTATACTTGCTCTCGCTTCATGAGAGGATCTCCCTGTAGGTGTCACAAAATCATGGACTGATTTGAGTTGGAGTCATTGGTCACATAAGTACGCTCAATTTGCTCTCAAATATAAACTCATAGATGGTATTGAATGAACGGAATTCAAGCCAAATCAAGCTATCTCCCGTGGTGAAATATCTGAAGCAGTCTATCGCTACCTCGTCGCAAAAAATAAAGCAAGATAAGTCCTGTTGCATTCTCTAAAAAAGAATTAAACTGTGAGAGTTATTTATCATTCTTTTTCTATGAAAAAAATTCTCTTATTCATGGGCTACCTGGCAGGATTTGTCGTTGGTGCAAAATATGCAAAAGAACCTGCAAAAAAATGAACTAAGAAATCATGAAATGCAGCGCTTGATACCGGTAAAGATTTTATAGAAAGCCACAAAAAAGCATTCGCGGAGCTCAAAAAAGAATACTGGACGACTGAAAACAAGAAGCTCGTCCTCTCAAAAAAGAAAGATCTCGAAAAATTTTTCGAACTCGCTAAGTGAGAACTCATGGAAGCACAGGAAGTACTCAAAAAGCACGGAGTGGATACTGCCGAGATTGGTAAAAAAATTGAGTCTATCTACGTAGAAAAAAAATGAGTCATTGAGAAACTCGGTAAAACACCTACCGCAAAAAATGCTAAAAGAAAACTCAGTACACTCGTCACAAAAATCAAAAAAAGTATTTAGTTTTAGTATAAATTATTTGTTTACCTTCACCTTGTATGACACAGGATACTTCCGATGCTCTCAACGCAGAAACACCTCTCAACCACGATACTCACGAAGATTCATCATGATGAGATGACTCTAGTGTGCAAGATGAAACAGAGGAGCTAAGAAATGAAATAGCAAATCTCCGTGAACAGCTCGCTCGATCACAGGCAGACTACAGCAATCTCGTACGACGAACCCGTGAAGAACAATCCCAGATGGGTGAATGGGTAGAAAATAAAACAATACTCAAATTTATCACAATACTGGACAATCTCGAGAGAGCACTCGAGCATACTCCAGAAGAATTCAAATCTCACGCATGGACAGAAGGTCTCACATCAATAGTTCGTGCTATGCAAAAAACTGTTTCAGACTACGGAATCTCTCCTATGAATGCAGTTGGCCAGGAAGTAAATCCTGACCTCCATGAAGTCATCAGTCAGATTCCTCATACAGACGCCACCATTCAGGCACAAGTCGAAACAGGCTACATGCGAAATGATAAGGCTCTCCGCCATGCAAAGGTCATCGTCGGTGATGGTAGTATTGTCTAGGATTTCATGCCTCACCACTTCCCTTCCATAGATTATGTCATGTCTCTCACTCCTAGCGGTATGCAGGAGGGGCGAGATAATGTACTGAAACTCATGGAAATGCTCTGAAATCCCCAAAACAAGCTCCAAGTATTTCATGTGACAGGAAGCAATGGAAAATGAAGCGTCTGCCAGATGATATCTCAGGTTCTCTGGAAGATTTTTTGAAAAAAAGTAGGGCTCTTTACCTCTCCTCACTTTATTACCATCAATGAACGATTTCAAATAAATGGTGTCCCTATAACAGATGCTCTGCTCGAGAAGTATTATGAGAAGGTCATACAGCTCGCTGGAAAACATGATATCCCCCTCTCATTTTTTGAAATACAGGTCATCGTGATGGTGCTCTATTTTGTAGCGGAGAAAGTAGAATATGCCGTGGTGGAAGTCGGACTCGGAGGAGCCTACGATGGAACAAATATTTTTAAAAAGCCACTCGCCTGCTTCATCACCTCGATAACACTCGAGCACACTCATGTCCTAGGAAAAACACGCGCAAGTATACTCAAAAACAAGCTGGGAATTATAAAAAATGGTACCTCTCTCTACACTCCACTCCGAAACAAGCTCATAGAAAATGCCTGTCAGGAAAATAATGTCTCGCTTCATACCCTCTTACCTGGTCAAAAGAAGAAAACAAACTTACCCTGACCACATCAGGAGAGAAATGCTGGACTCGTTTTTGAAGCACTGAAGAACCTCGGATTCAATGAAAAGAAGATACCATCTGGACTACAAAGCATTTACAATCCATGAAGATTTGAATGGATCGCACCACACATACTCGTCGATACTGCAAACAATCGAGAAAATATCGGACTCCTCAAAAACATGACTCAAAAAATAAATCACAATAAAATAATCGCAATCTATGGTACAACGCAGGTAGATGAAGCCTATGCAAGCGAGCTCGCACAGATGATACCCGCAGAAAAGAGAATACTGGTCGATGATTTCTGTGACAGAGCTCTCCCCTGCGAAACATACAGTAGCTGAGTCGTACATGATGACACTATTCATC